>MEKM01000019.1:383-14707 GCA_001766965.1 Acidobacteria bacterium RIFCSPHIGHO2_01_FULL_67_28
GTCATGTTGGGCTGCTGCTGCTCCATCCAGCTCTGGGCGGCGAAGACGACGTCGGCGTACTCGCACGAGCCCGTCCACTCGATTTCGTTGTAGACGATCATCTCCACCTGGGGGTCGGTGGTGGCCACCATGTTGTAGGCCCACTTGGCGTTGTTCAGCAGGTTGACGTTCGCCGCCCAGATGACCTTCGTGGGCGTGGGCATGTGGGTCTTGCCGGTAAAGACCTTGCGGCCCTCGGGGGTCTCGACGATGAGCGGCCGGTCTTCGTAGTTCCAGTAGCAGACGTTTTCCGGCTTCAAGCGGTAGTTGGTGTGGATGTCGTCCGGCTTGGCCTGGGGGTCCAAGTTCATGCGCTGGGGGTCTTCGTAGATGAACTTGGGGTTGCCGTCGAAGACGCAAGTCTTGTAGTTGCCCGCCCAGTGGCCGACGTTGCCGCCGGGTTTGCCGATGTTGCCGGTGAGCGCCATGGGGAGGAAGACGGCGCGGGTGGTGAGGTCGTTGTGGAAGTAGTGGTTGATGCCCTCGCCGGTGTGGAGCATGGCGGGCTTGAGCGTGGCCAGGTCTTTGGCGAGTTGTTCGATGAGCTCGACCGGTGTCTGGCAGAGGTCGCTGACCGTCTTCGGGTCGTACTCGGCCACCAGCTCCTGGTAGAGCTGGAAGATGGTCTTGACCTCGACCGTGTGGCCGTCCACGGTCTTGACGGTGAAGGTCCCTTCCAGCGCCGGGTCGAGGCGTTTGGCGGCGAAGAGCTCGCCCACTTCCTCGCGGGTGAGCGCCACGGGCTTTTCCGTCTTGCGGTCCCAGACCAGGAAGTCGCCCCATTCGGTGCGGAACTTGGGGTCGATGTGCTGCACCTGGACGGAGTAGCCGGTCCAGGGCTTGTGCTGGTAGCCGGGGAAGACCTCGGCGGCGCGCAGGAGCTTGAGGGTGTCGGTGCGCAAAAGCAGCGGCAGGTCGGTGAAGCGCTTGACGAAGTCGGCGTCGTAGGTTTTGTCCCGCAGCAGGATGTGGGTGAGCGCGAGCAGCAGGGCCGTGTCGGTGCCCGGGCGGATGGGGATCCAGTAGTCAGCCTTGGTGGAGGCGGGGCTGTACTCGGGCGAGATGTTCACCACCTTGCCGCCCCGCTCCAGCACCTCGATCCACCAGTGCGCGTCCGCCATCTTGTTTTCGACCATGTTCTTGCCCATGAAGATGAGCAGCTTGGCGCGGCGGAAGTCGTCGAGGTCGGGGTCGAAGGTCTGGATGCCGGTGACCATGGGGTGGCCGGGCGGCAGGTCGCCGTGCCAGTCGTAGTTCGACCAGGCGCGCCCGCCCATCGGCTCGCGGCCGTGGCGCCTGGCTTCGGCTTCGTCGAAAAGCGAGATGCCGTTGGCGAAGCGGTAGAGGGCGCCGATGTGCGTGCCGGTCAGCCACATCCCGGCGCGGCACTTCACCGTGCGCGGCCCGGCCCCGTTCATCGCCTCGACCATCTCCGGCGGGTAGCCCTGGGTGCGCAGGCGGCGGGCGCCAGTTTCACCTTGGTAGGTCTCCATGATGTTCAGCGTTGCGCGGGCCACCAGGGTCTGCGCTTCCTCCCAACCCATGGCCTCCCAGGCGTCCTGGCCGCGCTGGAAGTATTCGCGGGACGGCAGGCCGTTCGGCTGCCGCGGGAAGCCGGCCTCGATCCAGCGCTTGAACCCGCGCCGCACCATCGGTTGCTTGACGCGGTAGGGGCCGTAGACGCGGCGCATCACTGTGTAGCCTTTCAAGCAGCCGCGGGGGTTCCAGTTGCGCGTGGTCTTGTTGCCGTAGAGGTCCTGGTAGTTGTGGACGTTGTAGTCCTGCTCGGTGCGCACCACGATGCCGTTGCGCACGTAGGCGCGCAGGCGGCAGTTGTGGGTGTCGTTGGGGGCGCAGATGAAGGTAAAGGTGCGGTCGTAGCGGTACTGGTCGCGGTAGACCTTCTCCCAGTCGCGCACCGGGTAAGCCTCGAGCGGGTTGCCGATGGTGGGAATGGGCTCGAGCAGTTGCAAGACGGGCTCGGCCTTGGCCAGCCAGGTCACCAGGCCGGCCTGCCCGGCCAGGGCGAGGAAGGTGCGACGGTCGAATTCATTCATCAGGGCGCTCCCTTGTGACCGTTGGACTCGGGGGAACTCGCGCGCAAAGCCTGGCCGCTCACGGGACGGCCGGTGAGTACCTGCTTTTCTCGGGCCTCGCTGGCGAACTCCCAGAGGCTCTTCGTTTGCAGCATGGCCAGAATGTCGGCGCGGATGGGACCCCAGGCGTCGTGCAGCGGGCAGGGCTGCAGGTCGTTGCACTGGCCGAGCCCCAGGAAGCAATCCTCGAACTCGCGGGCCGGCTCGAGGGCCGACAACACGTCCCAGAGGTGAATCTCGCGCGGCGACCGCGCCAGGCAGACTCCGCCTCCCGGGCCGCGCACCGCATGCAGGAGACCGACGCGGGTCAGCCCCTGGAGGACCTTGGCCAAGTAGGTGCGGGGCACGCCCAGCTCGTCGGCAATCTCGCTTACCCGCCGGGGCGCGCCTTCGGGTTCCAGCGCCAGGAGTAGGCTCGCCTGCAGAGCAAGCTGGCCGGAGCGCCGATAGATCATCGTGAGGCCTCTTTGGCGCCAGCCGCCGTTCCCACCTCGCCGGCGCGGCCGGCCCGGTGCGTCGTTCTTTGGAACAGGCGCATTGAGGAGTGTTTATTCCTCTAAGACGCCATATGCAGTGTCGGCTGCTGCGCTTTGCTGTGACAACGGTCACAGAAGCGCCGAAGCACATGGCTTTTCTAGGTCACCACAAACGCTGGTGCAGTTGTTGGAGGTGAAGGAAGTCTAGCGGAGGCGGTGGGCGGCCACGAGCGCCTGTCCCAGGCTCAAGCCGCCGTCGCCGGCGGGCACTTCGGCGTGTGTGAACACCTTGAAGCCGGCGGCCGCCAGGTGCGAGGTCATCTGCTCGAGCAGGTAAGCGTTCTGGAAGCAGCCGCCGCTCAAGCAGATCCGATCCAAAGCCGTCCGCTCGCGCAGCAGGACCGCCGCGCGGGCGAAGCCTTCGACCAGTCCGTCGTGGAAGCGCTGACTGATGGTTCCCACCGGCCGGCCGCGTTGCAGATCGTCAAGCAGCGACGCAAAGAGCGGGCCCGTGTCCAGCACGTAGCCGCCGGCGTCCGAGACGATCGCAAGCGGATACGCTTCATGCCTCTCTGGTGTTTCGGGAAGCGCCATCTCGAGCTCGATGGCCGCCTGGGCTTCGTAGTTCACGCGCTCGCGCAGCCCGACGAGCGCCGCCACGGCGTCGAACAAGCGCCCGCAGCTCGAGGTGAGCGGCGAGTTCACGCCCCGCTCCAGCATGCGCAGCAGGACTTCGACGCGGGCGCGGTCGAGCTGCCGCACGAAGGGAATGTCCAGGTCGAGGAAGGCGCGCCCGAAGTGCCGGTAGAGGTAGCTGACCGCCATCCGCCAGGGCTCATGGATGGCGGCGGCGGCGCCGGGCATCGGCACGGTATCGAGGTGCGCGGCGCGCGTGAAGTCGCGGTAGTCAGCGACGAGCACTTCACCGCCCCAGACGGTGCCGTCGGTGCCGTAGCCGGTGCCGTCGAGCGCGAGACCCAGAACCCGCCCGTCGAGATGGTTCTCCGCCATGCAGGCGGCGATGTGGGCGTGGTGGTGCTGCACTCCGACGCGCTCGACGCCGTCGCGGGCCAGCGCCCAGCGCGTCGCGAAGTAGTCGGGATGCAAATCGTAGGCGACGATGCGCGGCTCGATTTCCAGGATGCGCTCGAGATGCGCCACCGCTTCTTCGAAGAACCGGTAGCTCTCGGCGTTTTCGAGGTCGCCGATGTGCTGGCTCAAAAAGGCTTGCGTGCCGCGGGTAAGGCAGATGGTGTTCTTCAGTTCGCCGCCCACGGCCAGGATGGGCGGCAGCTCTTCGTGGAGGAACACCGGCACGGGCACGTAGCCGCGGGAGCGCCGCCACTGGCGAGGGCGTCCGCCGCTGACGCGAACGACCGAGTCGTCGCTGCGCAGCAGGATGTCGCGGTTGTGCACCAGAAAGAAGTCGGCCAGGTCGCGCAGGCGCTCGTCCGCTTCGCGGTTGTCAATGGCGATGGGCTCTTCGCTCACGTTGCCGCTGGTCATCACCAGCGCCGGGAAGTCGCCGGCGGCGAACAGCAGGTAGTGCAGCGGCGTGTAGGGCAGGAACACGCCCAGGCAGCGGTTGCCGGGGGCCACCGCTTCCGCGATGGGATGGGGTTGCTTTCCCTCGGCGCTGCTCGGGACAAGCTTCGGCAAGAGCACAATCGGGCGCTGCGCACTAAGTAGAAGTTCTCGCGAGGCGTCATCCAGTTCGCAGAACTGCGCGACGCGCGCCAGGTTGGCGGCCATAATCGCGAAGGGCTTCTCCACGCGGCGCTTGCGCTCGCGCAGACGCTCGACCGCGGCGGCGTTGGTGGCCTCCGCGGCCAGATGGAACCCGCCCAGGCCTTTGACCGCGACGACGTCGCCGGCGCGCAATCGCGCCGCCGCTTCGGCAATCGGGTCGGCCGCCTCCAGCGGTCGTCCCTCCGCGTCCCACAGCTCCACCCGCGGGCCGCAGACCCAGCAAGCATTGGGCTGGGCATGGAAGCGGCGATTGGCGGGGTCGTCGTATTCACGCTGGCAGGCCGCGCACATCGGGAAGACGGACATCGAGGTGCGGGCGCGGTCGTAGGGAATGCCGCGGACGATAGTGTAGCGCGGCCCGCAGTTCGTGCAATTGATAAAGGGATAACGGAAGCGCCGGTCGGCGGGGTCGAAGAGTTCCCGCAGGCAGTCGGCGCAGACGGCCACGTCGGGGGAAATCAACGCCCGCGGAGCTTCTCCGAGCCGGCTGCCCAGGATGCGGAACTCGCGGTCGCCGTTCGAGGGCCGCTCGCTGACGCTTACGCCGGTGATGCGCGCCAGCGGCGGGGCCTCGGCCGGCAGCCGGGCCACGAATTCTTCTACGATTTCCGGCGGGCCCTGCACCTCGATGGTCACCCCGGCGCCGGTGTTGGCGATGGTGCCGGCCAAGTGATGTTCGTTGGCCAGGCGAAACACGTAGGGTCGGAAGCCCACGCCCTGGACGAGGCCCGAGACTTCGATGGCTTTGCGGACGTCCATACCGGCTCCTAGCGCGTGAGGGCCGCCTCGCGCCGCGCCGCTTCCCGGCGTTCCTTCAGCCACTGCCGCCAGGTGTTGAGTCCCGCGCCGGTGGTGCAGGAGACTTCCAGGATTTCCATCCCGGGATGAATGCGCCGGGCGTGGGCGCGGGCGCGCTCCAAATCAAAAGGCGTGTAAGGCAACAAATCCAGCTTGTTCAGCACCAGCAGCTCGGCCTTGTGAAAGATGGCGGGGTATTTGAGCGGCTTGTCGTCGCCTTCGGGGACGCTTAGCAGCACGACTTTGAGGGCTTCGCCGAGGTCGTAGCTCGAGGGACAAACCAGGTTGCCGACATTCTCGATGAAGAGCAGCTCGAGGTCTTCGAGGCGCCAGTCGGCAAGAGCCCGCTCGACCATGCGGGCTTCGAGGTGGCAGGTGCCGCCGGTGGTGATCTGCCGGACGGGAAAGCCGAAGCAGGCCAGGCGCCGGGCGTCGTTCTCCGTCTGGATGTCGCCGGTGAGCACCGCCACGCGCTCCCCGGCCGGGAAGCCTTCGAGAGTCCGCTCGAGCAGGGTGGTCTTGCCGGCCCCGGGCGAGCTGATGAGGTTCAGGCAAAAGACGCCGGCGTCGCGGAAGCGCGCTCGCAGCGCAGCGGCAATGCGGTCGTTTTCTTTCAGCACTTTCTGCTCCACCACGATGCGGGTCATGGCTCCTCCACTTCAAGAAACGTCAGCTCCAGCTCGTCGCCGCCCACGCAGCGAGTCGGCGTGCTGCCGCAGCGCGGGCAGGCGAAGTCGGAGTCCGTGGCGGCGAAAGTGAAGTCGCAGCGCGGGCAGCGGTGGCGGCGCGGGCAGCGCTCGATGGCGAGCGCCAGCGGGGCGAGTGCAGTGTCTGCGACCAGTGCTTCAAAAGAGAAGCTCAACGCCTCCGGGTCCACGCCCGACAGCTCCCCCACCCGCACGCCCACCGTGACCACGTGCGCCCCGGGCCGCCGGCGGGCTTCCGCCTCCACGGTTTCGAGCAGCGTCTGCGCGAGCGAGAGTTCGTGCATCGGGCCCTCAATGGTTCGACATAGCTCACCACTAGCAAATGCGCGGCAACTGGTCGCCGCTCAACATATCCACAAGGCGGCTGGTGCCGAGCCGCGTGCGCAAAACCACTTCGCCCGGCCGGCCGTCGGTCACCGCGCCGATGAGCTGGGCGCGGGCGCCCAGCGGGTGGGCGCGCAGGGCCGCCAGGAGCGGCTCGGCGACCTCGGGGGCGACGATGGCGACGAGCTTGCCTTCGTTGGCGACATAGAGCGGGTCCAGGCCGAGGAGCTCGCAGGCGCCCTGGACTTCTTCGCGCACCGGGATGGCGGCCTCCTCGATGCGGATGCCGACGCGGGACTGTGCGGCGATTTCGTTCAGGGCGGTGGCCAGGCCGCCGCGGGTCGGGTCGCGCAGGCAGCGAATCGCGCGGCTGACGGAGAGCATCGCCGCCACCAGGGTGTGCAGCGGGGCGGAATCGCTCTCGATGGGGCAGTCGAACTCCAAGCCTTCGCGCCGCGCCAGGACGGCGATGCCGTGCTCGCCGAGGGAGCCACTCAAGAGGACGCGGTCGCCGGGCCGGGCGCGGTCGGCGGAAAGCTCGACGCCCGCGGGCACGACGCCCAGGCCGGTGGTGTTGATGAAGAGCCCGTCGCCGCTGCCTTTCTCGACGACCTTGGTGTCGCCGGTGACGATTTCGACGCCGACGGCGGCGGCCGCTTCCTGCATCGAGCGCACCACGCGCTCGAGCGTCGCGAGCGGCAGGCCTTCTTCCAGGATGAAGGCCGCGCTCAAGCAGAGCGGCTGGGCCCCGCCCATGGCCAGGTCGTTCACCGTGCCGTGGACGGCGAGCGAGCCGATGTCGCCGCCGGGGAAAAACAGCGGCTGGACGACGAAAGAATCCGTGGTGAAGGCCAGCCGTAGGCCGTCGAGGCTGATGACCGCCTGGTCGTCCAGGCGCGCCAGCGCCGGGTTGTGGAAGGCCGGGAGGAAGAGCTTGCGCACCAGCTCGGCGGTGAGCCGGCCGCCGCTGCCGTGGCCGAGCAGCACGGTGTCTTTCGCCGGCAGCAGCACAGGGCAGGTGAGCGGCTCGAGCCCGGGACGCTTGTCGTTCATGGCGCCTCCTTTACCGCCCGGCCGCGGGACGCCGGTACTGGTAGTAGGCCGCGCAGGCGCCCTCGGCGGAAACCATGGGCGCGCCCAGGGGATTCTCCGGCGTGCAGCGGTTGCCGAAGGCCGGGCAGTCGAGCGGCTTCTTCAAGCCCTGCAAGACCTGGGCGCTCTGGCATTCGGGCGGCTCTTCGACGCCGGTGTCGGCGAGGCCGAAGATTCTTTCCGCGTCGAAGGCGGCGAGCTCCGGCCGCAGCCGCAGCCCGCTCCCGGGAATCCACCCCAGGCCGCGCCACTGGCGGTCGCAGACTTCGAAGACTTCTTCCATGATTTGCTGGGCGGGGCGGTTGCCTTCGCAGGTCACGGAGCGGACGTACTGGTTTTCGGTTTCGGCGCGGCCTTGTTCGAGCTGCTCGACGAGCATGGCGATGGCTTCGAGCAAGTCGAGCGGCTCGAAGCCCCCCACGACGATGGGCACGCGAAAGTCGCGGCTCAAGGCTTCGTACTCCCGGTAGCCCATCACCGTGCAGACGTGCCCGGGGGCGATGAAGCCCTGCACGCGGTTCACGGGCGAGCCGAGCAGCAGGCGGATGGCCGGCGGCACCAGCACGTGGGAGACGAGCAGAGAAAAATTCTTCAGGCCTTCCCGCCGCGCCTGCCAGGCGGCCCGGGCGTTGGCGGGGGCGGTGGTCTCAAACCCGATGGCGAAGAAAACCACCTGCCGCTCGGGCTGGGCGCGCGCGAGGCGCAGCGCATCCATCGGCGAGTAAACCACGCGCACGTCGCCGCCCGCAGCCTTGACGTGGAAGAGGTCGGTCTCGGAGCCCGGCACGCGCAGCATGTCGCCATAGGAGACAAAGGTGACCTCCGGAAGCGACGCGAGCCGAATCGCTTTGTCCACGATTTCGAGCGGCGTGACGCAGACCGGGCAGCCGGGCCCGTGGACGAGCTCGATTTGCGGCGGCAGGAGCGAGTCGATCCCGTAGCGCATCAGAGTATGCGTCTGCCCGCCGCAAATCTCCATCAGCACCCAGGGGCGTGTCACCCGCCGCGTGATGCGCGCCACCAGGGCGTGGGCCAGGCGCGGGTCACGGTACTCGTCGATGAACTTCATGGCTCCTGCTTCGCGGGCACATCGTCCGCTTCCAGTAAGTCGAGCTCTTCGAGCAGCCGGTAGGTGCGGGCCGCTTCGTCCGCGTCCACGCGGCTGATGGCGAAGCCCACGTGCACCATCACGTAGTCGCCGACTGTGGCTTCGGGGACGAAGTCGAGCACGACGGGCCGGCTGATGCCGCCGAATTCGACCCGGGCGACGCGGCTGCCCTGGCGTTCTTCAACCGCCTGAATCTTTCCCGGCACGGCCAGGCACATTTCAACCTCCTGCCCCATTGAGAAGATTGAGCACGCGGCGGACCACTTGGGGAAGCGCCGCCTTTACAGCAGGATGCATCGCGCCACCTACGGTCGAGCAGTCGGCCGCCTCGACCGCCAGCAATGTGATTTCCCCCGGCGCCGCGAGCCCCAGCGCCCGCGCCGCCGCCAGCGCTTCGAAGAGCCCGACGTAGTGGGGCGAGCCGCCCGGCGGAGTCTGCACATCTTCTTCTCGAAACGTGCGAATGGTGCCGGGCGGAGCGGCGCCGCTCACGATGGTGTCCACCACGACCAAACGCGGAGTGTCAAGGAGATGTTCGAGAAGATAGAAACCGGTCAGGGGAGTGAATACAACTTCAACGCCCTCGGGGCCCAGCCGCTCGAGCTCGGCGGCCACGGCGGCGCCCAGCGCGTCGTCGGCCAGCAGCTCGTTGCCCAGGCAGAGGACGCGGGCGGCGAGCCGGCCCGGGCCCGGCGGCGGGAGGCGCGACCGCGGATGCATCCGGCTACTCATGCTCGACCCTCCCATCGAGGTGACGCCGCAGCCGCGCCACGATGGCGCCGCGGTGGTCCCGCACCTCGACCAGCAACGGCATGCTCCCCGGCAGGGAATGAGTGGCGCACCCGTGGCAGGGGTCGTAGGCGCGGAAGGCCATCTCCACCATGTTCAGCAGGCCTTCGGGGATGTCGTTGCCGCGGAGCAACCCCTTGGCGGCCTTCTCGACGCTCATGGCGATGCGGGCGGCGTTGTTCTGCGTGGCCACGATTAGGTTGGCCTTTTGGATCACGCCGCGCTCGTCGGTCTGGTAATGGTGGAAGAGCGTGCCGCGCGGGGCTTCGACCACGCCGATGCCTTCGCGGGGCGTGGCGGTGGGCAGGGTGCGGACGTTCGGGTCGGTGAGCCCGGGGTCGGCGGCCAGCTCCTGCATGCGCTCGGCGGCGTAGAGCAGCTCGACCAGCCGCGCCCAGTGGTTGGCCAGGGTGTGATGGACGGGCTTGCCGCCGAGCGTGGCGAAGAATTTCTCGTAGGCGGCTTGGGCTTCGGGAGTCGCCATGCCGTCGGCGGCGTTCAGCCGCGCCAGCGGCGCCACCGCGTAGATGCTGGTGTCGGGGCCGTCGGTGAAGCCTTTCCACCCGAGCGGCTTCAGGTAGCAGAACTTCACGTAGCTCCAGGGCTCGACGTGCTCGGCGACGTAGTCGAGGTACCGGGCCCCCGGGAACTTGGCCCACTCGCGCCCTTCCGGCGTGACCACGCGGATCTGGCCGTCGTAGAAGTTCACCCGGTTCTGCTCGTCCACCAGGCCCATGTAGCAGGTGCGATGGGTGAAAGTGTCGGAGACGATGAGCTTCACGTAATCGGGATTCTTCAGGACGACCGTCTCGAAGATTCCCAGGGTGAAGCGGGCGAACTCGACCGCGTCGGCCGCCGTCTCCCGGAAGGCGGCCTGCATCTCCGGCGTGAAGCGCTTGGCGACCCCGCCGGGCAGGCCGAGCACGGGATGGACGGCTTTGCCTCCGGCCAGCGCCATCAGCTCTCGCAGCCGCCGCCGCATGGCGATGACCTTCTTGGCGGTTTCTTCGCCCACGCGGGCGATGACGCCGAGGATGTTGCGCTCCGCCGCCGGAGCCGTAGGCCCAACGACGAAGTCCGGCCCGCCGAGGAAGTAGAAGTGCAAAGCGTGGTCTTCCACCATGAAGGTGCTGTAAATGAGCTCGCGAATCTTGCGCGCCGCCGGGGGCGGGCTGACCTGGTAGAGGGCGTCGAGCGCTTTGGTGGCGGCCATGTGGTGAGCGGTGGGACAGACGCCGCAAATGCGCGAGGTAATCTGCGGCATGTCCTCGGCCAGGCGCCCCTGGGCGAAGCGCTCGAACCCGCGCAGCTCGGGCACCTGGAAGTAGGCGTGCTCCACCTGGCCGCGCGCGTCGAGTACGATGTCGATCTTGCCGTGGCCTTCCAGACGGGTGATGGGGTCAATGGTGATGCGCCGCCGCGTGTAGTCGGCCTGGGCGCGGGCGGCGCCGGTCTGCCAGGCTTCTTCGACGGGAACGTTTTTCTTGGCGGTCATGGCGGTTGTCCTCAAGCGGCGATTTTTTCGCCGGCGCGCGCGGCAGCCGCCGGCCGCTTGCGCCGCAGGCGGGAGGTCGGGAGGCTGTAGCGGTAGAAGGTGCCCACCGGGTCGGGGATGGCGGCCAGGATGCGGTCAATCTCGTCAGCGTCGTCGCTCTCGACGAGGGAAGCGACGGCGGAGAGCGCCTTGGCGCCCTGGTCGCGGACGCGGCTGGTGGGCCCGAAGCAGCCGGTGCAGGGCATGTTGCCCTGGAGGCAGAGCGCTTCGCAGCCGCCGCGCGTGGCCGGGCCCATACAGAGCACGCCCTGCGCCAGCAGGCATTTGTCCTCTTCGAGGATTACTTCATGAGGCCGCTTGAAGGCGGTCAGCATGAGCTTCTCCGGCCGGCTGTCCTTGCGCGGGCACTCGTCGCAGAGGGCGCGGTCGGGAGCGAGCACCGCGCCCCGGGGCGGCAGCTGGCCGCTCAAGAGCGTCTGCACGGCGGCGAGGATGATCTTGGGCGTGGGAGCGCAGCCGGGAATGTAGTAGTCCACCTCGACCACCTGGTCGAGGGCGCGCACGGTATCGAAGAAGCCGGGCAGGGTGAGCTCGAAGCCGTCGACCCGGTGCCGCGGCTGCGGCGTGATCCCCTCCGGGTTGACCGTGCTGGGAGAGTCGCGGTAGGCGGTCTGGAAGATCGTTTCCCGGTCCCAAAGATTGGCCAGCCCGGGAATGCCGCCCAGGTGCGAGCAGGCCCCGAAGGCGATCATGAGTTTCGACTTCTTCCGGAGCAGCCGCGCCATTTCTTCCTGCTCGGTGGTGCGGATGGCGCCGTTCAAGAAAGTGGCCAGCAGGGCGCCGTCCGCCAGGGCCTCGACGTCGTGCCGCTTGAAGTCGAGCGCCACCGGCCAGAACACGATGTCGACGGCGCCGACGACGTCGAGGATTTTTTCCGCCAGGTCCACGACGGCTTCCTCGCAGCCGCCGCAGGAGGCGCACCAGTAGAAGGCGACTTTCGGTTTCTCGCTCATCAGGCGGCCACCTCCTCGGCGAAGACTTCTTCGGGGACTTTCAGGCGCAGCGGGCCGAGCGCACGCACTTTTTCAACCATGTCGTTGACCACAGCTTTCACCTTGTCGGCCTCGGAGGCGGAGATCCACTCCAGGCGCAAACGCTCTTCCTCGATGCCCATCTCGCGCAAAAGCCGGCGCAGCAGGCGGAAGCGCCGCAGGGCTTTGTAGTTGCCCACCTGGTAGTGGCAGTCGCCCGGGTGACAGCCGCCGATGAGCACGCCGTCGGCGCCCCGGGCGAAGGCCTCCAGCACGAACTGCGGGTCCACGCGGCCCGAGCACATCACCCGGATGACGCGGGTGTTGGGCGCGTACTTCAGGCGCGAGGTGCCCGCCAGGTCGGCGGCCAGGTAGGTGCACCAGTTGCAGAAGAAAGCCACGATCCTGGGCTCAAACTTCCGCGGAGCCGGCGTCGCGTCAGGCATGGGCGAGTACCCCCTCGATTTCTTCGAAGATCTGGGCATCTTCGAACAGGTTTTGGCGGATGGAACCGGAGGGGCAGGCGGCCACGCACACGCCGCAGCCCTTGCAGAGGACTTCGTTGATTTCCGCTTTCTTCTTGGCCTCGACAAAGGTGATGGCGCTGTACGGGCAGAGCGGCACGCAGGTCTTGCAGCCCGAGCACTCTTCCTCCAGCACGTAGGCGGTGTTGGGCTCGAGCTCGACGAACTGGGCGTCAACGAGCGCCAGGGCTTCCGCGGCGGCGGCGCCCGCCTGGGCCACCGTGTCCGGGATGTCTTTCGGCCCCTGGCAGCAGCCGGCGAGGAAGATGCCGTCGGTAAAGGTGTTCACCGGGGCGAGCTTGGGGTGCCGCTCGAGGAAGAAGCCTTCCGTGGAGCAGGTGATGTTGAAGAGCCGTCGCACTTCCTGGGCGTCGGCGCGGGCTTCCAGGCCCGTCGCCAGCACCACCATGTCCACCGGGATGCGCCGCACCAGCCCGAGCAGGGTGTCCTCGGCCTGGAGCACCAGCCGCCCCGTGCCGTTCGGCTCCGGGTAGACGTCGGCCACCTTGCCGCGGATGAAGTGCGTGCCTTCCTCGGCCACGCGGTTGTAGAACTCCTCGAAAGCTTTTCCGGGGGCGCGGATGTCGATGTAGAAGTTGTAGACCTCGGCGTCGGTCTTCTCCTTGAGCAGGTGGGCGAGCTTGAGCGAGTACATGCAGCAGACGCGGGAGCAGTAGCGGTGGGTGTGCTCGTCGCGGCTGCCGACGCAGTGGATGATGCCGATGGTGCGGGGTTTGTGGCCGTCGCGCAGCAGCACTTCGCCGCCCGTGGGCCCGGCGGCGTTCACCAGCCGCTCCACTTCCAGCGCCGTGTAGACCCCCGGGTAGGTCCCGTAGCCGTAGTAGGGAATCCGCCGGGCGTCGAAGGGCTGGAAGCCGGTGGCCAGGATGATGGTGCCGACCTCGACCTCTTCGATCCGTTCCTGTTGCTTGAAGTCGATGGCCAGGCGGTCGCCGCAGACCTCGACGCAGGTCTTCTTGCACTTGCCGCTCTTGAACTCGATGCAGGTCTCCGGGTCGATGACCACCACCTGGGGGACGGCCTGGGGGAAGGGCAGGTAGATGGGCTTGCGCTTGCCCAGACCCAGGTTGAACTCGTCCGGGACTTTCGCCTGCTTGTAGACGCAGGCTTCGATGCACTCGAGGCAGCCCAGGCAGAGCTCTTCCACGATGTAGCGCGGCTTGCGCTTGACGGTGACTTTGAAGTTGCCGACGTAGCCGTCCACCTTGGTGACTTCCGAATAAGTCCAGAGGGTGATGTTCGGATGCGAGCGCACGGCGGTCATCTTGGGCGTCAGGATGCAGGCGGCGCAGTCGAGCGTGGGAAAGGTCTTGTCGAACTGGGCCATGTGCCCGCCGATGGTGGGCTCCCGCTCGACCAGATAGACCTTCTTGCCGGCGTTGGCCAGGGTCAACGCGGCGTGGATGCCGGCGATGCCGCCGCCCACCACCAGCACTTTCGGGTCGATGGGCACGCGCCTGCGCTCGAGCGGCTGGTGCAGGCGCACGCGGCGCACCGCCGCCCGCACCAGGTCTTTCGCTTTCTCGGTGGCCGCCTCCCGGTCGGTGTGCACCCAGGAGTCGTGCTCGCGCAGGTTGACCATCTGGAAGTAAAAGGGATTGAGCCCGCCCTGCTCGGTGGCCCGCCGGAAAGTCTTCTCGTGCAGGCAGGGCGAGCAGGCGGCCACCACCACGCGCCCGAGACCCAGGGCGCGGATGTCCTGCTTGATGAACTCCTGGCCGGGGTCCGAGCAGACGTACTTGTACTCCCGCGCCACCGTGACCCCCGGAAGGCCGGCGGCGTAAGCGGCCAGCTCGCGGACGTCGATGATGCCGGCAATGTTGGTGCCGCAATGGCAGACGTAGACCCCGACGCCGCCGGCGCCGTTCCCGTTACGCTTGGGCTCCTGCATGCGAGTCGCTCCTCTCTTCGAGAGCCAGGGCTTCTTCCACCAGCTCGGTCAAGTCCTTGACGGCGAGGCGCCCTTCCAGGCCGGTGGTCTTCAGGGCGTCGGTGAACATCACGTAGTCCTTGGGGCAGGCCACCACCAGGGTGCGCACGCCGTCGAGCGCGGCGGCTTCGCGCACGCGGGATTC
>MEKM01000020.1 GCA_001766965.1 Acidobacteria bacterium RIFCSPHIGHO2_01_FULL_67_28
AGGAAACCCCGGCGGCGGAGGAAACCGAAGTCGCTGCCGAAACCTCCGACGCCGAGCCGCACAAAGGAGATTAGCCCGCACTGACTATGGGACAAGTCCGCATCAACGAGCTGGCGCGCGAGCTGGAGGTCAAGAGCAAGCGCGTCCTCGACTTGCTGCCCGAGCTCGGCGTCGCCGACAAGAAGAGCCACTCCAGTTCCATCGAAGACGACGTGGCCGAGAAGGTCCGCGCCTATTTCAAGGCGGCGGAGCAAGCCGAGCAAGAAGCCGAGCGGCAGGCCGCTGCCGCCAAAGCCGCCGCGGCGCGCGAAGCCGCCGAACGCGCCGCCGCCCAGCGCGCCGCCGAGCAGGCGGCCGCCGCCGCGGCCCGCGAGGCGGAAGCCGCGGCTGCGGCGCCCGCCCCGCCGAGCGGGGCCCGCCCGGGGCTGGCGCCCGCCGCCCGTCCGGCCGCTGGAGTTCCAGGAGAATTGCGCCGCGTGCCTGCCCGTCCGGTGGCCGCGGCGCCGGCCACGGCCGAGCCGGCCGCGCGCCTCCGCCCCCGCGCCGTTCCCGGGGCCCCGGGGGCGGCTCCGGTGGCGCCCGGCAAACCCATCTACGAGCCCAAGCCGGCGACCAAGGCGAAAGCGCCCGCCCGCACCCATCTCGACAAGCGCTTCGACGAGGGCGAGCGCCGGCTCATGCACCCGGTGCGGGTGCGGGTGAAGCCCGAGCCCGGCGAGCGCAAGGCGGCGTTGCGCGAGGCGGCCCCCGCTCCCGCTCCCCGCCCGGCCATTCAGGTCACCATCACCGAGGGCATCACCGTCAAGGAGCTGGCCGAGAAGCTCGACGTCCGCGCCAAGGACGTCATCAAGGTGCTGCTCGACCGCGGCATGCTCGCCACCATCAACCAGTCGCTCGACGTCCAGCTCGCCGGCGAAGTCGCCCAGAACTTCAACGCCTCCACCTCGGTGATTTCTTTCGAAGAGCAGTCCTTGCAGGAGCAAGTCCCGGCGGAAGCGAAGGGCGAGCGGGCGGCGCGCGCCCCGGTGGTCACCGTCATGGGCCACGTCGACCACGGCAAAACTTCGCTGCTCGACGCCGTCCGCGAAACCAGCATCGCCGCCGGCGAGGCCGGCGGCATCACCCAGCACATTGGCGCTTACCAGGTGGAGGTCCGCGGCCGCAAGATCGTCTTCATCGACACGCCCGGCCACGAGGCCTTCACCCGCATGCGCGCCCGCGGCGCCAAGGTGACCGACGTGGTGGTGCTGGTGGTGGCGGCCGACGACGGGGTGATGCCGCAGACGCTCGAGGCCATCGACCACGCCCGCGCCGCCAAGGTGCCCCTGGTGGTGGCAGTGAACAAGATCGACAAGCCCGGGGCGCTCCCCGAGCGCGTCAAGAAGCAGCTGGCCGACCGCGGCCTGGTCCCGGAAGACTGGGGCGGCGACACGGTCATGGTCGACGTCTCCGCCAAGCAGAAGACCAATTTGAACCAGCTGCTCGAGATGATCCTGCTGGTGTCCGACATGCAGGAGCTGCGCGCCCAGGCCACCTTGCCCGCCTCGGGCGCCGTGCTCGAAGCCGAGCTCGACCGCGGCCGCGGCCCGGTGGCTACCGTGCTCGTCCAGGACGGCACCCTGCGCGTCGGCGACCCCTTCATCGTCGGTTCGGTCTTCGGCAAGGTGCGCGCCATGTTCGACGACCGCGGGCGGGTGCTGGCGGAGGCCGGTCCCTCCACCCCCGTCGAAGTTCTGGGCCTGACGGCGCTGCCGGAAGCCGGCGACCGCTTCCAGGTGGTGACCGACGAAGTCCGCGCCAAGCAGGTGGCCTCCTACCGCGGGCAGAAGGTGCGCGAGGCTGCCCTGGCCGCCAGCTCCCGCCTCACCCTCGACCAGTTGCACGAGCAGCTCCAGGCCGGCACGGTCAAGGAGCTGCCGCTGATTCTGAAGGCCGACGTGGGCGGCTCGGTCGAGGCCTTGAGCGAGCAGCTGGAAAAGTTGAGCACCGAGAAGGTCAAGGTCAAGATCGTCCACGCCGGCGTGGGCGCGATCAGCGAAACCGACGTGCTGCTGGCCTCGGCCTCCAACGCCGTCATCATCGCCTTCAGCGTCCGGCCCGACCCCAAGGCCGCCACCCTGGCCGAGCACGAGGGCGTCGACGTCCGCCTGCACAGCGTCATCTACGAGGTGCTGGACGAGATCCGCAAGGCCGCCGCCGGCCTGCTGGAGCCCACGCTGAAGGAGACCGTTCTCGGCCGGGCGGAGGTGCGCGACACCTTCCGCATCCCCAAGGTGGGCATGGTGGCCGGCTGCTACGTCGTCGACGGCAAGGTGCAGCGCGACGCCGACGTGCGCGTCCTGCGCGACAACGTCGTCATCTACACCAGCAAGGTCGGGTCGCTCCGCCGCTTCAAGGACGACGTCAAGGAAGTGCAGTCCGGCTACGAGTGCGGGGTCACCATCTCGAACTTCGCCGACGTCAAGGTCGGCGACGTCCTGGAAGTGTTCACGGTCGAGAAAGTCCCGAGCGAAGTGTCCGCCTAGGGCGGCAAACCCACGGCCATGACGGTCGGCCTGCTGACTCTCGAGATTCACCTGCCCGATGCGCATTCGCTCAAGGACAAGCGCCAGGTGGTGCGCAAGCTCAAGGAGCGCCTGCGCGCGCGCTTCAACGTGGCCGTGGCCGAGCTCGACCACCAGGACCTCTGGCAGCGCGCCACCGTCGGCGTCGTGTCGCTGGCGAACGAGACCGCGCACGTCGGCCAGGTGCTGGAAGCGGCGGCGGCCGAGTCCGAGCGCATCCTGGGCGGCGACTTGGTCGAAAGCCACATCGAATATCTCTAGGCTCTTGCCGGGAGGGCTCTCGTGACCGTTCCCGGACGGCGGCCGCAGCGGCTGGGCGAGCAGATTCGCCAGGAAATCAGCGCCATGCTGGTGAGCGGGCTGAAAGACCCGCGCATCGGGTTCGCCACCGTCACCGATGTGCGGGTGACGCGCGACCTGCGCGAGGCCCGCATCTACGTGAGCGTCATGGGCAGCGCCGAAGAGCAGCAGCAGACCCTCGCCGGCTTCCAGGCGGCCCGCGCTTTCATCCGCCACGAGCTGGCCGAGCGGTTGAGCATCCGGCGCACGCCCGACTTGAGCTTCGCGCTCGACACCTCGGCCGAGTACGGCGCTCACATCGACGAGCTGATCCGCAAGACTCACGAAAAACCAACGGATGAGAAGGAATGAACGGAGCGCTGGTCATCAACAAGGACCGCGGGCTGACGTCGCACGACGTGGTGCTGCGCGTGCGGCGGCTCGTGCGGGAGCGCTCGGTGGGGCACCTGGGCACGCTCGACCCCATCGCCACCGGCGTCCTGCCGCTGCTGGTGGGCGCGGCCACGCGTTTGCAGCAGTTCTACAGCGCCCGCCGCAAGCGGTACGAAGGCCGCATCCGCTTCGGCTTCGCCACCGACACTTACGATGCCGAAGGGCACGCGCTCGGCGAGGACACGCGACCCTCGCTCACGCGGGCCGCGCTTGAGCCGCACCTCGCCGGGCTGACGGGCAAGCTCGAGCAGGTGCCGCCGCCTTATTCGGCGAAGAAGGTCGAAGGTGTCGCCGCCTACGAGCGGGCGCGGCGGCGCGAGAAGTTCACCCTGAAGCCCGTGCCAGTCGAGGTTTATCGCTTCGAGCTCGGCCGCGTCGAAGGCGCCTATGCCGATTTCCTCATCGAATGCGCCGCCGGCACTTACATCCGGAGCCTGGTGCACGACCTCGGCCAGCGCGCCGGCCCGGGCGCCCACCTGGTGGAAATCTGCCGGACGGCCTCGGGGGAGTTCACGCTGGAGGACGCGCTGACGCTCGAGCAGCTCGAGAGCGCGGCGCGCGAGGAGCGCCTGCCGCAGGTGCTGATCCCGATGGCGGAGCTTCTGCCCGACCTGCCGCAGGCGGAAGTCAACCCGGGGCTTGAGCGGCGGCTGCGCCACGGCGGCAAGATCGAGCTGACCGAATCGCAAATCCGTCCGGGCGCGATCGGCGCGCCCATCGACAGCGACGCCTGGAAGCCCTTCCGCTTGCGGGTGTTCAATCAGCAGCGGCAGCTCGTGGCCATCGCCCAGGCCATCGTGCCGCGGGTGTTTCAGCCGGTGGTGGTGTTGCCGGCGCCCGCCTGAACCCCGCCTGCGTCCCTACCGGTCTTCGTCTTTAGTCCTTGTCTTCGTCTTTCTCTTCTTCGGGCGGTTGTGGAGGCTCGGGCGGGCGGACGGCGGGGGGTTGCGGAGGCCGCGGCGGCTGGACGCCCGGAGCAGCGGGGCCGCCGGCCGGGGCGAACTCGCTTTCCGTCCCCACGTAGAGCGCGCGCAGGGCCAGCCGGTCGGGCGCCGGCAGGCGCACAATCCGCGGGGTCACGAGCACCAGCAGTTCGGTCGTCTCCCCCGTGGTGTCGCGCCGCAGCGCGCCGTCCGAGGTCGTAGCCTGGCGGCTCTCGCGGCGCAGGCCGCCGAGCAGCAGGGTTTCGCCGGCGCGCAGCCGCACCTGGTGCTCGAGGGAGCGGTTGGAGATAACGGGGATGTTGTTGAGCTGGGTCCCGGCGAGCGCCTTTTGATCGATCTTGAGCACCAGGGTCACTTCTTCGGGCGAGTGCAGCCGCGGCCGGACGCGCACGCGCACGCCCAACTCTTCGTAGCGCATGGCGGGGAAGGGCGGGCGGAACTCGCCCTTGTCGCGCAGCTCCTGCTCGAGCGGCGAGATGAAGCTGGAGGAAAAGGTGGCGAACACGACGGGGAAAAGCTCGCCGGAAAAGAACGTGGCCTCCTGGCCTTCGCGGGCCCGCAGGGTGAGCCGGCGCGCGGAGCGGGTGACGCCGGCGACCTGCTGGAGGCGCAGCTCGGTCCCCGGCAGCACCACGGCATAGCTGGACAGGGCGCCGGTGCTTAGGTTTTGCGCGATGACCCTGTCGGGCGGGACCAGGCCGAGCTCAAGGGCGCGGTTGCGGTTGATCTCGAGCAGAGAGACCTCCAGCATGATTTCTCCGGGCTCGGCGAGGAGCTGGTCGAGCAGCGCCTCGGCCACCGCCAGCCGCTGCGGGGTGTCGCGCACGGTGAAGCTGTTGCTGGCCGGGTCGGGAAGGATGCGGCGCATGTCGAGCAGTTCGCGGAGCAGCCGGACGGTTTCGGTCAGCTCCTCGGGCGTGCGGCCGGGAAGGACGAAGGTCTTCATCATCTGGGGGAGGTAGCGGGCGCGGTTGGCGGGGGTGTCTTCGGCGATGAGCACGCTGCCGTCCGGCCGCTTCACCGCGAAAGCCCCGGCCAGGCGCGTGGCGGCGCGGAGAGCGGAAGCGAAGTCGGCTTCGCCCAGCCGCAAGCGCAGGGCGCGCGCCGGCAAGGTCGGCTCGACTTCGACGCGGATGCCGTAGAGCCGCCCGAGCTGCTCGAAGACGACGGGCGCGGGGCCGGTCAGGCGCACCTCGCGCAGCGCGGTGGGGGCGGGCCGCGCCGCGCCGGCGGCGGCCGCAGGCAGCGCCGCCAGTGCCAGCCCCGCGGCCAGCGGGGCCATTGCGCACAGTCGAGTCCAGCTCTGCATAGGGGCAACTATTCTAGAGGCAAGGAGGCAAGGAAGCAAGGAAGCCGAGGAATTGGTAGTGGGTCAGTCTGGTTTATGTAGCGGCGGTCTGCGACCGCCGAGCCAAGGATCCTCACAACTTGCGGTGCTCATAGAGCGCCGCTACAGCAATCTGACCCACTACCGAGGAATTGACGCCCGGGGCGGGGGCGGCTAGGATGGCGGCCGCGGAGGCGCCATGAAGGACAAGAAAAAGCCGGTGTGCATGCTGTGCGGGCAGCCGTCGGCGAAAAGCATCTGCGACGGCTGCGCCCAGCGGGTGCAGGGCGAGCAGCTGGGGAAAAAGAGCAAAGAGAGCAAGGGCAAGGGCTAGGCGGGGGAGCTTACTTGGGGGCGGGCTTCGCGGGTGGCGCTTTGATCCGGAAGGTGGGCGTGTTGAGCCAGCGGGCCCGCTCCCCGTATTTGTCTTCCAGGGCTTGCATGTCGAGCTTCAGGAACTCCTTCTCTTCCTCCTCGTTGGCCATCCACCAGTAGCGGACGTAGATGCGGTAGCTGGCGGGGAGGGAAAAGCGCGTGTCGAAGCGGACGGCATCGCCCGGCTCGAGCAGAGCGCCGGTGAAGCGGGCCTGTTCGCTCGAGGTGTAGACCCAGCGGTCGGAGCGGAAGAAGAACTTGCGCTTGCGCCGCTCGTGCACGGGGACGCCGGGGAAGCGCGCGCCGCGCTCGGTGCGCAGGTTGCCCCGGCGCTCGACGATGAGATAGAGCGGCCGCGAGGAGCCGTTCGAGAGGCGCAGCGGGATCGCCTGGTCGGGAGCGAACTCCCGCTGCGGCTTGGCCAACTCCAGCCGCAACTCCACCTTGCCTTGCGGGGCGGCGCTCGTCGTCGCCGCCAGGCCCAGCACGAAGGCGAGCGCGATGCGGTTCATCATCCCTTGCGAGGATAGCACAGCGGACGCTCCTGGCTGTCATTCCGGGTGAGTAGCGGCGAGGACTGCGCTTGGCCCGAAGGGCCGCAGTCCTCGTCGGCCCTTCTCCGAACAAGCCGACGACGAAGGCAAACAGCGCCTTCGTCGCCGCTACTCGGGGAAATGCGGTTTTTGCCCCTCGACTTCGCTCGGGGCGATTTCCGCGCTGCGGAAATCGCGGATTTCGCGGTTTTTGCGGATTTGGGGAGCGCGTTTTCGGGGCTGAAAACGCGCTCGGCGAAAAAAAACGTCCGCAAAAACCGCAAAAACCGCAGAAACCGTAGACTTCGACACGACGTCTGTGCTAGTGCAGGTTAGTAGCGGCGAGGAGTCGCGCTCCTGGCGATTCCTCGTCGGCAGTTCCAAGGCCGACGACGAAGGCAGAAGGCGCCTTCGTCGCCGCTACCAGGAGGGAAGTGGTTGATCGAGCAGGAGTTACAAGTTGACGTGGTTGACATATGTCAACTTGGCTAAGGATAGAAGAATGAGCGAGTTAGAAGAAAAAGAGACCCCCCAGGGGGGAGGGGGTAGCGAAAGCAGCCCGAAGAAGCGGAAGTCGCGCGTCCTGCCCGACGAAGTGCGTTGCACGGCCCGGCCGCTGAACGGCCGCCGCTGCGAGGCGGCCCGGATGCGGCACTCGAACTACTGCGTGTTCCACGATCCCGAGATGGCGGTGCGGCGGCTGCGCCTCAAAGAGGAGATCCCGTTCGAGCATCCGGACGACGTGCAGCGGCTGCTGGCGGAGGCGATCGAAGGCGTCAAGAAAAAGCGCTTGAGTCCGCGGGCGGGGAACACGCTCGGGTATCTGGCGACCCTGCTGGCGCAGAACCAGCCCCGTGTGAAGGAGGAAAAGGACCGCGTAACCGACGCGCAGTTCTACGCCAACCTGGGCGCCGTGGTGCACGATTGGCAGGTGGAACGCGCCGCCTACAACCGCCGCCAGCGCGAGGCCCGCGAGGCGCAAGAAGCCGAGCCGGAGCGCGATTGACGCGGCGGCCCGATTGACGGGCGCGCGGGCTGCGCCTAGAATAGTTGGTTCGAGCCGCGAAGGAGATTGGCCTCGATGCTGGAAGGGCTCCCCCCGGAAGGGCTGACGTTCGACGACGTGTTGCTGGTGCCGGCGCGCTCGGGGGTGCTCCCGGCCGAGGCCGACACCTCCACCTGGTTCACCCGGCGCCTCCGCCTCAACATCCCCATCGTCTCGGCGGCGATGGACACGGTGACCGACACGCGGCTGGCCATCGCCCTGGCGCGGCAGGGCGGGCTCGGCATCGTCCACCGCAATCTGTCGGTGGAGCGCCAGGCCGAGGAAGTGGACAAGGTGAAGCGGTCGGAGAGCGGGATGATTGTCGACCCGGTCACCATCCGCCCGACTTCCACCATCGCCGAGGCCCAGGCGGTGATGGCCAAGTACCGCATCTCGGGGCTCCCGGTCACCAACGGCGAAAAACTCCTCGGCATCGTCACCAACCGCGACCTCCGCTTCCAGAAAGACACCTCGCGGGCGGTCGCCGACGTGATGACCAAAGAAAACCTGATCACCGTCCCGGTGGGCACGCGTCTGGAAGACGCCGAGCGCATGCTGCAGCAGCACCGCGTCGAAAAGCTGCTCGTCGTTGACGGCAGCTTCGTGCTCAAGGGGCTCATCACCGTCAAGGACATCCAGAAGAAGCTCCAGTACCCGCGCGCCGCCAAGGACGAGCACGGGCGGCTGCGCGTGGGCGCGGCGGTGGGGGCGACGGGCGACTTCCTTGAGCGCGCCGTCGAGCTCAAGAAGCGCAACGTGGACGTGCTGGTGGTGGACACCGCCCACGGGCATTCGGAGCGGGTCATCGCCGCTGTCAAGGAAATCAAGAAGCGGTTGCCGGAGGTCGAGCTCGTGGCCGGTAACGTCGGCACCTTCGACGGGGCGCGCGACCTCGGCCGGCTGGGCGTCGACGCGGTCAAGGTCGGGATCGGCCCCGGCTCCATCTGCACCACGCGCGTCGTCACCGGCGCCGGCGTGCCGCAGGTGACCGCCATCGCCGACGCGGCCAAGGCGGTGCGCGAGTTCGGCATTCCCGTCATCGCCGACGGCGGCGTCAAGTATTCCGGCGACGTCACCAAGGCCATCGCCGCCGGCGCCGCGACGGTGATGATCGGGTCACTCTTTGCCGGCACCGACGAGAGCCCCGGGGAAACCGTGCTCTACCAGGGGCGCAGCTTCAAGTCCTACCGCGGCATGGGCTCGCTGGCCGCCATGGGCGCGGGCTCGGCCGACCGCTACGCCCAGGACGCCGTGCAGCCGACCGCCGCCGGGGAAGAATCGAGCGCGCGCGACGGCTCGGGCAAGCTCGTCCCCGAGGGCGTCGAAGGCCGCGTGCCGGTGAAAGGCCCGCTGGCGGGGCTGGTCGAGCAGCTGGTGGGAGGTTTGCGCAGCGGCATGGGCTACTGCGGCTGCCGGACGATTGAAGAGCTGCAGAAGAACGGGCGCTTCTTGCGCGTCACCGCCGCCGGCCTGCGCGAGAGCCACGTCCACGACGTCATCATCACCAAGGAGGCTCCGAACTACCGCGTGGAGTAGTCACGCGACCCGCCGCTTCCGCTCACACCCTTGCGAACCTTTCTCCGCTACTGGCTGCCGGTGGTGCTCTGGGCGGGGCTGATTGCCCTGCTCTCGACCGGCGAGTTCAATTCCAACCTCACTCTCCGCGTGCTGCGCGCCGTGGCGACCTTCTTCGTCCCCGAGGTCACGCCGGCCACTCTCCTCAAGCTCAACGCCGTGGCGCGGAAGCTGGCGCACGTCACCGAGTATTTCATCCTGGCCCTGCTCGTGTGGCGGGCGCTGCGGCGCGGCGCGGAGGAGGCCTGGCGCAGGCGCTGGATGCTGGGGACGCTGGCGGTGGGACTCTTGTGGGCGGCGGCCGACGAAACCCATCAGCTCTTCGCCCGCGGCCGCCGCGGCTCGCTCGGTGACGTCGGCTTCGACACGCTGGGAGTGCTGCTCGCCTTGTTGCTGGTGTACGCCTGGAGGCGACGCGCGGCGAAGGCCGGCGCGCCCGATTCGGGCGCGCTCGGGTAGCCTAGCGGGCCGCTTCTGCCGGAGGAGCGCTTTCCCGTTCGGGCTCGGGCTGGCGGCGCTTCTTTTCCTTCTTGGGCTTGGCCTTGAGCTCGGAGCCGAGCAATTCCACGATGGCCACCTCGCCGCCGTCGCCGCGCCGCCAGCCGGCGCGCACGATGCGAGTGTAGCCGCCCGGGCGGTCGGCGAAGCGCGGGGCCAGCGTGGCGAAGAGCTTCTTCACCACCGGCGGGTGCAGGAGGAAAGCGGCGACCTGCCGGCGGCTGTGCAGGGTGTCGCGCTTGCCGAGCGTAATCATCTTTTCGGCCAGCGGGCGCAGGGCGCGGGCTTTGGGCAGCGTGGTGGTGATGCGCTCGCGCTCGAGGAGGTTCGTGACCAGGTTGCGCAGAGTGGCGCGCCGGTGCGAGGGCGAACGGCCCAGCTTCTTGTAGCCCTGGCGGTGGCGCGGCATGGGTTAGGCCGACGTGCCCGGAGCCTCTTCGCCGGCAGGCGGCGCCGCTTCCGCCGGCGGCCAGACGATGCGGCCGTTGTCGTCCAGGCGCATCCCCAGCGTCAGGTTCATCCCGGCCAGGATGGTCTTGATCTCGGCCAGGGACTTGCGGCCGAAGTTCTTGGTGCGCAGCATGTCCTGCTCGGTGCGCTGCACCAGCTCGCCGATGGTGTGGATGTTGGCGTTCTTCAGGCAGTTGTAGGCGCGCACGGAGAGCTCGAGCTCGTCCACCGAGCGGCCCAGGTATTCCTGCCGCGGGTCGTAGACGCGCGCGGCGGGCTCGGCCTCGGCCGGAATCTCCTCCTCGAAGGCGATGAAGAGACTCATGTGGTCTTTGAGGAGTTTGGCGGCCAGGCCGACGGCGTCCGTGGGCTTGACGGCGCCGTTGGTCCAGACCTCGACGGTGAGCTTCTCGTAGTCGGTCATCTGGCCGAGGCGCGCCGCCTCGACCGTGTAGTTTACCTTGCGCACCGGCGAGTGCACCGAGTCGATGGGGATGTAGCCGATGGGCAGGTCTTCGTCGAAGTTGCGGTCAGCGCCCACGTAGCCGCGGCCGTTCCTGACCCGCATCTCCACAGAGAGCTTGCCGCCCGCGCCCACGGTGGCGAGATACAGGCTCTTGTCGAGCACCTCGACGTCGGCGTCCTCTTCGATCATGGCCGAGGTGACCTCGCCCGGCTTGTCGGCGAAGAGCGTGAGGGTCTTGACCGCGTCGGGGTTGTGCAGCCGCAAGGGCACGTGCTTCAGGTTGAGGATGATGTCGGTGGCGTCCTCGACCACGCCGGGGATGGACTGAAACTCGTGCAGCACCCCTTCGATCTTGACGGCGGTGATGGCGGCGCCTTCAATCGAGCTCAACAGCACCCGCCGCAGGGCGTTGCCGATGGTGGTGCCGAAGCCGCGCTCGAACGGCTGGGCGTTAAACTTCCCGTAGCGGTCGGTGAGCGTTTCCAGCTCCGAGGCCAGCCGCTTGGGTTTCTGAAAACCTCTCCACATAAGTGCGTCTCCTTTGGTTTACTTCGAATAGAGTTCGACGACGAGCTGCTCGCTCAACGGGGGCGTGGTCAGCTCCTCGCGCTTGGGCAGAGCCGTGAGCCGGGCGCGGAAGTTCTCCCGGTCCACCTCGAGCCAGCTCGGCACCGACTGGCGGCCGGCCAGCTCGCGCGCCTGCAGCACCATGGCGTTCTCCCGCAGCTTGTCCTTCAGCGCCACTTCCTCGTTCACGTTCACCAGATACGAGGGGATGTTGACCTTGCGGCCGTTCACCCGCACGTGCCCGTGCATCACCAGTTGCCGCGCCTGGGCCCGGGAGCTCGCCATCCCCGCCCGGTGCAGAATCGTGTCCAGCCGGCGCTCGAGCAGCACCACCAGGTTTTCGCCCGTCTTGCCCGCCAGCCGCTCCGCCTTTTCGAAGACGTTGCGGAACTGCCGCTCCAGCACGCCGTAGACGCGGCGCATGCGCTGCTTGGCGCGGAGCTGCTCGGCGTAGGCGCCGGGCTTGCGCCGCCGCTCGCGGCCGTGCAGGCCGGGCGGGGTGTTGCGCTTTTCGATGGCGCACTTCTCGGTGAAGCAGCGCTCGCCCTTCAGGTAGAGCTTCATGCCTTCCCGCCGGCAGAGCCGGCAAACCGCTTCTCGGTAGCGGGCCAAGTCGTTACCTCCTCACACTCGCCGGCGCTTGGGCGGCCGGCAGCCGTTGTGGGGGATGGGGGTGACGTCCCGGATGG
>MEKM01000021.1:0-11874 GCA_001766965.1 Acidobacteria bacterium RIFCSPHIGHO2_01_FULL_67_28
CAGCAGGAACACCACCGCCGCCAGAGACTGCCGCACGCTCAAGGCGAAGTTGACCACCGCCACCGTCAGGGGCGGCAGCGCGGCGTTCATCTCGGCGTAGAGCTCGGCGAACTTGGGGATGACGTAGATGATGACGAAGCTCAACACCCCGGCCGCCACCACCATCAACAAGGCGGGATAGACCAAGGCGGTCAGCAGGCGGCGGCGGACCGACCCGGTCACTTTCTGGTAGGCGATGTAGGAGTCGAGCACCCCGGCGAGGTTGCCGCTGCGCTCCCCGGCCAGCAGCGACGAGGTGTAGACCGCGGGAAAGACGCCTTGTGCCTGGAAGGCTTCCGAGAGCGGAGCCCCACCGCGCACCCGCCCGCGGATTTCATCGAGCAGCGCGCGCAGGGCCGGCCGGGCGGCGCGCTCGGCCAACAGGTCGAGCGCCTTCAGAATGGGCAGGCCCGCCCGAATCAGCGTGACGAACTGCTGGTTGAAGAGCAGGAAGTCGTTGCCGGAGAGGCGCGGGCGGCGCGCGCGCCACTCCCAGGAAACCGCCGGCAGGGCGCGGTTGCGGGCAGAGTAGAGGAACAACCCTTTGTCGGCGAAGCGCTGGCGCAGCTCGGCCTCCGAGCCCGCCGTCTCGACCTGCACCGAGACCTGGCCCCGGGCATCCCCCACTTTGCAGACGAATTCAGCCATGGGGCTCCCTACCCCACCAATCCTGAAAGTGTAGCACCGCAGCGGGCGCGAAGGAAAGTCGAAGGCCGTCCAGAAGCCTAGGAAGGGCCCTCGTCCAGCCAGGCGGTGCCGGGGGGCACGGCGAGGCGGAAGAGCTCGGGGTCGAGCGGCGGATTCTCGCGCCAGCGGCGGAAATGAAACTCCATGAGGCTGCCGTCGCGCTGGCGGATCTCGATGCGGAGGACCTGGTAGGCCTCGTTGAGGTCGAGCCAGACTTCCTCGAAGGCCTGCTTCTCGGATTTGGCGCGGCCCCGAAGCTGCCAGCGGGCCGGCTCTTCCGGCCGGTGGATGCGCACGAGTTCGAGGTCGCGCAAGACCCGCTCCAAGTCCACGCGGCCGAGAAGCAAGGCGAAGGTGGCCTGCCAGTCGGGCGCCTGCTTGAGCGATTGGCGGCGCACCTGCTGCTCCTCGGGAACGTAGAAGTAGGCGTACTCACCGTCCGCCAGGAAAAGTTTCTTTTCCGGCGACTCGTACTCCCAGCGCATGCGGCCGGGCTTCTGGAAGTAGACCCGGCCGGACTCGACCAGTGTGGTCGAGCCCAGGGTGTAGCGCTGGATGAAATCGGCTTCGAGAGTCCGCGTCTGGTTGTAGCGGCGCTCGACGGCGCGCACGACGTCCTTGACCGCCGGCTCGGCGGCCCTCAACGCCAAGCCGAGGAAGCAGAGCCCGGCGACTGCGAACGCGGCTCGTCTCACGGCTCACGGCCCCGGGTGGAAGTGGTGATGGGGCTCTGCGGGTCGAGGCGGACGCGGCCGTCGGCGCCGAGGCGATAGGGGAAGCCGGCCGGGTCGAGCGGCAAGCCCCGCAACACCCCGGCCGCGACCAGGGGCTCGAAAGAAGCCGCCGGTTGGCCGGTGGTGCGCTGGTAGCGGGCGAGCAGCGCTTCCAGGAACTCGATGTCGAAGTCAGCCTGAAGCCCGTAGATGTGGTCGCGGGCGTTCTTGCGGATGTAGGGGTTGTCGGTGCTCTTGTACAGCTCGTTCCACAGGAACATCGCCCAGCGGCGGTCGCCGCCTTCGGCAGCGATGCGGGCGGCCATGACTTTCATCCAGGGGCCGGCCTGCGGGTTCTTGGCGCCCTCGGCGAAGGCCGCGGCGGCGCGGGGGTAATCCTTCAAGCCGCGGTAGTAGAGGAAGCCCAGGTCGTACCAGAAGTACCAGTAGTCGGGGTTGTGGCGGATGCCCTTCTGAATGAGCGTAATCGCCTGGTCGGCCCGGCCGGCACCGTGCGGGGGCGGCTCGGAGAGGAAGATGGCGCCGAAGCGGTAGGCGATCTTGAGCTCGGGGTCGAGCGTGGTGGTGATGTCGAGCAAGGGGTAGAGAAGCGGGTACTGGCGCACCGTACCCATATGCTGGCGGCCGTAGTGCTGCACGGCGCGGGTCCAGTAGAGGCAGGCGAGCAGGCCGTCGTAGCCCATCGCCAGCCGCTTCACCCACTCCGGAGAGGAAAGATAAAGGAGCTGCCCGCCGCTGGCAAACTCGGCCAGCGTAGCGTCCACTCTGTGCTGCACGCCCACCAGGACGTAGCCGCCCACCAGACCCACCAGAAGGACCATCGGGAGCCAGCGGCGCGCGGGGATCATGGGGCTATTTCAAGTTGCGATTCTGGAAAATCAAGGCGCTGGCGGCCAGCACCAGACCGATGTAGAGCGCGGCGTAGGCGGTGTTCTGCCAGAGGAGCGCGGCCGGAACCGGGTGTCCCTGGGCGACGCCGGCGATGACGTTGAAGTTGCGGAAGTTGGGAACCGCGTAGTAGACGGCGTCGCCGGCCATCTTCACCCAGGGCAACTCCACCATGCGCCCCAACTCCCGCAGGTCGTCCGCCAGGCTGCCGCCGATGAAGAGTCCGAAAGTAAACGCTGCCGAAAGCACCGGCGAGGAAAAACAGGAGAAGAAGAGCGCGAGCGCCGTCGCCAGCAGCAGCGCCAAGAAGATGAAGTAGAGCGCCGCCAGCAAGCTGGGGTCGGGGAGCGAAATCCTCCGCTGGACATACCAGAGCGCCAGGAAGAAGCCGACGGCCATCAGCGCCGTGTTCACCAGCAGGGTCAAGCCCAGGCCGCAGAACTTGCCCAGGATGAACTCCCCGCGGCGCACCGGCTTGGCCAGCAGGACGTAGAGCGTGCGCTGGTCCATCTCCTTGTAGACCAGGCCGATGCCGATGAAGATGGCGATGGCCAGACCGAAGAATGTGACCGCCGCCAGGCCCAGGTTGACGACAATCAAGCTCTCGACGCCGATCGAGATCTGGCCGAAGAGGATGGCGGTGCCCATCAGCAGCAGCGCGAAGACGATGAGGTTGTAGAGGACACGGTCGCGGACCGCTTCCCGGAAGGTATTCAGGGCGATGGCGGCGACGCGCTGCATCGGACTAGACTCCTCCGGTCAGCTCGGGCACTTTTTCCGTCCCGAACTCTTCATAAAAGTAGTCTTCCAGGGAGGCGCGCACCGGGTTCACCGCCAGCAGGCGGCCGCCCTGGGCGCGGATGCAGTCGAGGACGGCGTAGAGCTTCTCATCGGCGACGGTGAGCGTGAGCTTGTCGCCTGCGGCCCGGACGCCGTCGGCGAGCGCGCGCAAGGCCTCGGCCAGGGCGGGTGTGGGCTGTCCCACCAGGACTTCGCTGGCCTTCACCTTGATCTTGAGAATCTCGTCGAGCGCTCCCAGGCCGTGCAGGTGGCCGCGGTTCAGGATGGCCACGCGGTCGCAGAGCGATTCCGCATCCGGCAGGACGTGGGTGGAGAAACAAACCGTCTTGCCCGCGGCCCGCAGGCGGAGGATGAGGTCGCGGACTTCGCGCCGGCCGACCGGGTCCAAGCCCAGCATGGGCTCGTCCAGGAAAATCAGCTCCGGGTCGTTGATGAGAGCCTGGGCGAGACCCACGCGTTGCAGCATGCCGCGGGAAAAGAAGCGCAGGGCCACATCGGCGGCCTCAACCAGGCCGACCTGCGCCAGCAGCTCGCCCACCCGGCGGCGCCGCTCGGCCTTCGCCTGGCCGAAGAGCTGCGCGCAGTAGTCGAGGAATTCCCGCCCGGTGAGGTACTGGTAGAAGTAGGGCGCCTCGGGCAGATAGCCGAGGCGGCGGTGGACCTCGACGTCGGTGAAGGGCCGGCCAAGGAGTTGCGCCGTGCCCGCGGTGGGGTAGATGAGGCGCATCAGGAGCTTCAGGGTCGTGGTCTTCCCCGCCCCGTTCGGCCCGAGCAGACCGAACACTTCGCCCGCCTCGACGGTCAGGGTCAGGTGATCGAGGGCGCGGTGGAGCCGCTTCCGCCAGAAGCCCCGCGGGTAGTCCTTGGTCAAGTCGGTGATTTCGATGGCAGGCACGGAACTCAAAACGCTCAACCAGGGTGTCGAAACAGCCTTACCTTACCACAGGCACACCCGACCCTGGCGACGGGTCGGGTGGTTTCGCAAACGAAAAACGTGCTCTTAGACGGTGGGGCTGCTGATGTCAGCGTCGCCGTCCGGGTCGTACCGGATCACCATGCTCGAGTCCATGAAGAACCCGCGGATGCCGGTCTTGTTCTGCACCGAGGGCTGGGCTTCGAGCTCGAAGTCCGCGCCGGGCGCCCCCACGCAGTCGCCCGCTCCGTTGGTCAACGCGTAGGTGTACACGTAGCCCTGCTTGTTGAAGTTGTCGTTGGCCATCACGGCGTCGAGCAGGCCGGCGGCGGCCGGGGTGGGCGGCGTGCCCGGCCCCAGGCGCGTCAGGCTGTCGGGATACCCGCAAGTCCCATAGATGGAAGTGTAGGTGGCCAGGGCGGTGCCGATGGTCTTCATGTTGCCCACGGTGGCCGATTCGTTGGCCGCCATGCGCGACTTCAACAGGTTGGGAATGGCGATGGCGGCGATGATGAGGATGATCGCCACCACGATCAGCAGCTCAATCAGCGAGAAACCTCGCGTGTTGCTTCTCACGGCTCCCTCCACGGCGGACAAAAAAGGAGGAGGGAGTTTGTACGCTCCCTCCTCCTGGTTCATAGGAACCCGTCTCGGTTAGAGCGGGTTCGTCATCCCCGCAGCTTCGGCTGAGGTCGTGCCCTCGTAGATGACGGCGCTCGCATCGGTGAAGAAGTAGCGAATGCCGGTCTTGGTGGGCACCGACGGTGCGGCAGAGACGGTGTAGTCACCACCGGGATCCGGGGGCGCAGCGGCCGGGCAAGCGCCGCTACCCGCGGTCATCGCATAGGCGAAGTTGTACCCGCTCTTGGAGAACGCGTCGTTCGCCATGGTCGGGTCGAGCAAGCCCGCCGCCGAGCAATCGGTCGTCCCCACCACGGTGGCCAACTGGACCAAGCTGACCGGGAAGCCACTGTCGGGGTAAGTCGACGCATACGTCACCAGCGAGGTGTTAATCGTGCGCAGTGAGCCCACTGCGGACGACTCGTTGGCCGCCATGCGCGACTTCAACAGGTTCGGGATAGCGATCGCGGCGATGATCAGGATGATCGCCACCACGATGAGCAACTCGATCAATGAGAAGCCCTTCTGCCGATTCATAGTTTCTCCTTGGTACTAGGATCCGAGAAGCGAACGGTCAAACCCCGCTTCCGGTACTTGCTTTAGTGCACTTGAGGTTCCATCGCGAAACGGGAGACGTAAGTTACTGATTCCTTGAGTCTACTTCAAGAACAATCCAACCCGCATGGGAGGGGAATGACAAAACTTGACTGGCTGCCCCTGACGCAGAATGTCGTTTTCCCTCTCAAATCTTGTATTTCTTGGCGTAGTGGCGAAATGACCGGTAGCTCATTCCCAGCAGCTCCGCGGCCTTGGTGCGCACACCCTGGGCGCGCTCGAGGGCGGCCATCAAGTAGGCGCGCTCCTGCTCCTGGATGTGCTTCTCGAGGTCGACGCCCTCCTCGGGGAGAAAGAGCTCGCCCGGCACCGGGGCGGCCACGCGGCTGATATCCTCCGGCAGGGCGCGCAGGCTGATTTCTTCGCCGACTTCCAGGGCCACGGCGCGCTCGATCACATTCTCCAGCTCGCGCACGTTTCCCGGCCAGGCATGTTGCCGCAAGCGCTCGAGCACCTCGGGGGCGATGCCGCGCAGCGGCTTGTGCATCTGCTCGCTATAGCGCTGCAGGAAGTGCAGGGCCAGCAGGGGGATATCCTCCGGCCGCTCCCGCAGGGGCGGCACGTGCAGGGGGATGACGCTGATGCGGTAGTAGAGGTCTTCGCGGAAGGCCTTGTCGGCCACCATTTGTTTCAGCTCTTTGTTGGTGGCGGCGATGACGCGCACGTCCACGCGGTACTCCTCGGTGCCCCCCAGCGGGCGCACCATGCGCTCTTGCAGAACCCGCAGGAGCTTCACCTGCATGGGCAGGCTCATCTCGCCGATCTCATCCAGGAAGACCGTCCCGCCCTCGGCCGCCTGGAAGAGGCCGGGCTTGTTCTGGTTGGCGCCGGTGAAGGCGCCCTTGAGGTAGCCGAAGAGCTCGCTCTCCAGGAGCGTCTCCGGAAAAGCGCCGCAGTTGAGGGAGACGAAGGGATGGTCGTAGCGCGGGCTCAAGTCATGGATGCGGCGGGCCACCAGCTCCTTCCCCGTGCCGCTCTCGCCGGTGATGAGGATGGTGCTGCTGGTGGCGGCCACGGCGCGGGCGGTTTCCAGCACCGTGCGCAGGGGGCGGCTCTGGCCGATGATGTTGTCGCGGGCCAGCTCGCGGGCGACGCGGTGGAAGAGGTCGCGCTCGCGCCGCGTGCGCAGATACTCCTCCGCCCGGCGGACGACGGATTCCACTTCCTCCACCGTGCGGTCAGACTTGACGATGTAGCGGTCGGCGCCCAGGTTGAGCGCGCGGATGATGAGCTCCTGTGCGTGCTCCTTGCCCGTCATCAGCAGGAACACCGACTCCGGGCTCACCTGGCGAGCGAATTCGAGCAGCTCCAGGCCGTTGGCGTCCGTCAGGGTGATGTCGCAGACGACGATGTCGAAGAGCCGCTGCTCGAGCTGCGTGCGCGCTTCCTTGCCCGTGCGCGCCAGGGTCACGTCGTACTGGGCGTGGCGGAAGGCGACGGCCAGGCTTTCGCCGATGGGCTCGTCGTCCACGATGAGCAGCGTGGCCATAGAAGCGGCTTAGTCTAACAGGAAAGGAGCTAGGCGGACACGCTCCGGGGCGTCTCCGCCCGCAAAGGCAGCTCGACGATGAACTCGGAGCCCGCCGCCTGCCCCGGCTGCACCCATACCCGCCCGCCGTGGCCCTGGACGATTTGATAAACGATGGCCAGACCCAGCCCGGTGCCGCCCACAAAGGAACTCTCAAAGGGCTCGAAGATCTTCTCGCTGAGCTCCGCGGTCATCCCCACGCCGGTGTCGGTCACGCGCAGCCGGACCTTGCCATCGGCCTGCTCGACTCCGACGCGCAGGGTGCCGCCCCGGGGCATGGCTCGCAAAGCGTTGTCGCAGAGGTTCCAGATGACCTGCTTCATCTGGCCGGGGTCGACTTCGGCCCGCACGCCCCCGGGCGGGAATTGGCGCTCGACGCGGATGCTGCCGCTGAACTGCGGGTGGCGCTCGAGCAGCAGCAGGGTCTCCTCGAGCAGCGGCACCAGGTTGGTGGGCTGCCGCTGCGCCGCCTGGGCCTTGCTGTAGCTCAAGATGTCGTTCACCACCCGGTTCAGCCGCTCCGATTCGCGGCTGACGATGTCCACCAGCGTGCGCTCCTCCTCCCCCACCTGGGCGTAGCGGGCCAGCTGCCGCACCGAGCCGGCGATGGCCCCCAGGGGATTGCGGATTTCGTGGGCGATGGCCGCCGCCATTCGCCCCACCGCCGCCATGCGCTCCTTCTGGACCACCTCGGCCTCGAGCCGCTTCAGCTGGGTCAAGTCCTGGAAGTTGTAGACGTAGCCGCTGCGCGTCCCCTCCCGCGTGCGCAGCCAGGAGACGGTGACCCCCAGAATCTTTTCCTTCCCTTCCTCGCTCTGCAGCCGGACCTCCTGTCGCGTCTCCCCGAGATTTCCGGTGGCGGGCGGGAGCAGCCGGCCCAGCGCCGGGAAGCGGTCGCTCACCGAGGCTCCGCGCGCCTCCTGCACCTTCACGCCCAGAATCTCTTCCCCCGCCGGGTTCAGCAGCAGGACCCGGCCCTGCAAGTCGGTGGTCAGCAGACCGCCCCGCATGGACTGGATGATGTTCTCATTGAAGGCCTGCAGGTCTTCCAGCCGCGCCCCTTTGTCCAGCAGCTCCACTCCGGTCTTGCGCAGGCTCTCGGCCAGGTGACTGGAGAGGTACCAGACGCCGAGGAAGGCGAAAAGGTGGATGCCCAGGTAAACCTGCAAGGGCCACGGCCCCACCACCTGGGGGTAGAGAGTCGGAATCGCTTTCAAGAGGTAGGCCGCTTCCACCAGGCCGGCAAACAGCAAGAAGGCCAGCGCCGCCAGCAGGAACGCCCCCACGCGCGAGAGCAGGATGCTGGCCACAATGATGACCAGCAAATAGAGAAACACGAAGTAACTCTCGAGCGACCCCGTGACGTAGACCAAGCCGGTCACCACCAGCAGGTCCACCGCCAGCTGCAAGTACCCTTCCACGTAGGGGTCGAGCTCCACTACCCGCAGGATGGCGTAGAAAAGCGCCAGGGCGATCCAGAGCAGAACCAGGGTCAGGAAGTACTTGATGGGGACGGGAGAGGGAGCGAACTGGCGGACGACCAGCTCGATCCCCAGCAGGAAGAGGACGACCAGGATCCGGACTTTGACCAGCCAGGAAAGCCAGTCGCGGACTTGGCCAGCGCTGCCCATGAGTCAGCCCCGGGCGGGGCTGCGGCCGGCCGGCCGGCTAGCCGCCGCCGCCGAGCTTGGAGATCAGCGAGAAGAGCGGCAGGTACATGGAAATCACGATGCCGCCCACGATGGTGCCCAGCATGACCAGCATGATAGGCTCCATCGCAGTCAGCAGGTCTTTGACCGCCGCGTCCACTTCTTCCTCGTAGAAGTCGCCGATCTTGTTGAGCATGGCGTCCAGGGCGCCGGTCTGCTCGCCCACGCCGATCATCTGCGCCACCATGGAGGGAAAGACGTCGGTGGCCTTGAGCGGCTCGACGATGGTACGGCCTTCCTCCACCGCCTTGCGCACCTGCATCAGGGCCTTCTCGATGACGGCGTTGCCGGAGGTGCGGGCGGTGATGCTCAAGCCCTCCAGGATGGGCACGCCGCTGGCGATGAGCGTGCCCAGGGTGCGGGTGAAGCGGGCCGTGGCGATCTTCCGCAGCAGGATCCCGATGAGCGGGATCTTCAGCATCAAGGAGTCGAAGAAATACTTCCCGCCCGGCGTCTTGTAGTAGAAGCGGGCGCCGAAGAAGAGGGCGATGGCGCCGACGATGATGAGGATGATCCAGTTTTGCACGAAGTTGCTCAAGCCGATAACGATGCGGGTGGGCAGCGGCAAGTCGGCCCCCAGACCCAGGAAGAGCTGGGTGAAGACCGGCACCACCTTCCACAACAGCAGGATGACGACGCCGGTCATGATGGTCAAGGTAGCCGCCGGGTAGATCATGGCGGACTTCACCGCCGCCTTGAGCTTGACGTTCTTTTCGATGTAGCTGGAGAGGCGCTGGAGGATGTTGTCGAGAATACCGCCGGTCTCGCCGGCTTCCACCATGTTGGTGTAGAGGTCGTCGAAGACCTTGGGGTGCTGGCGCAGAGCGTTGGCGAGCGTGGAGCCGCCCTCCACCGAGGCGCGGACGCCGAGCAGCGCCTTCTGGAAGGCGCGGTTGTCCTGCTGGCCGCCGAGGATTTCCAGGCACTGCACCAGGGGCAGCCCGGCGTCAATCATCACCGAGAACTGCCGGGTGAAGATGGCCAGCTCCTTGGCGCTCACGCCGCCGCCGAAGGTGGGCATGACGAACTCCTTGCCCTTCTCCTTGATGGTGATGGGAGTGACCCGCTCGCGCCGGAGCATGGCCTGCAGGGCCTGCTTGCTCTCGGCCATGCGTTCGCCGGTGACTGTAGCTCCGGCCGACGACGTTCCCCGATAGGAATAAACAGGCATGGTGTTCTCCTTCGCCTCCTGGGTTCGTTACTTCTTCACCGCCGGCTTGCCGCCGCCGAGCAGGCCGGCGCCGCGACTAATCATATCCTGCAACTCGTCGGAATTCGACGAGCGCGACATCGCCATATCGAGCGTGATCTTCTTCTGGAAGTAGACCGTGGCCAGCGACTGGTTGAAGGTCTGCATCCCGAACTTCTCCTGCCCGGCCTGCATGGCGGAGTAAATCTGGTGAATCTTGTCCTCGCGGATCAGGTTGCGGATGGCCGGGTTGGGAATCAGGATCTCCATCACCATCACGCGGCCGCGGCCGCTGGCGTGCGCCAGCAACGACTGGCACAAGATGCCCTCCAGCACCAGCGAGAGCTGCGCGCGGATCTGCGGCTGCTGGTGCGCCGGGAAGACGTCAATAATACGGTTGATGGTGGAGACGGCGGAGTTGGTGTGGAGGGTGCCAAAGGTCAAGTGGCCGGTTTCGGCGATGCGCAGCGCCGCCTCGATGGTTTCCAGGTCGCGCATCTCGCCGATGAGCACCACGTCCGGGTCTTGCCGCAGGGCGGCGCGCAGGGCGTTGGAGAACGACTTGGTGTCGCTGTGCACCTCGCGCTGGTTCACCAGGCACTGCTTGTGCTGGTGGATGAACTCGATGGGGTCCTCGATGGTGATCATGTGCTCGGGCCGCTCGCTGTTGATTTTGTCCAGCATGGCGGCCAGCGTGGTGGACTTGCCGCTGCCCGTTGGCCCCGTCACCAGCACCAGCCCGCGCGGCTTGGCGCACAACGTCTTGACGACCGGCGCCAGGCCCAGCTCGTCGAAGTTCTTGATCTGCCAGGGAATCGTCCGGTAGACCGAGCCCACCGCCCCCCGCTGCATGAAGACGTTGGCGCGGAAGCGCGCCAGGCCCTTGATGCCGAAGCTGAAGTCGAGCTCCCAGGTCTCCTCGAAGCGGTGCTTCTGGGCGTCGGTGAGCACGCTGTAAGCGAGCTGCTTGGTCTCGGAGGCGGTCATGGGCGGCGTTTCCAGCGGGCGCAAGTGGCCGTCGACGCGGATGCGGGGCGGGCTGTTGGTGGTCAGGTGCAGGTCGGACCCGCCCATCTCCAGCATCTTCTTCAGCATCTCCGACAGGCTCAACGTGGCCACAGTCGCCCTCCCTAGCTCACAGTTTCGCGGATAACTTCTTCGATGGTGGTGACCCCGGCGGCGATCTTGATCAAGCCGCTGCGCCGCAGGCTGAACATGCCGCCTTCAATCGCCTTCTTCTTCAGCTCGAGGCCGGAGGCGCCCACCAGAATGAGCTCGCGCAGCTCGTCGGTGATCTCCATCACCTCGTAGAGTCCGGCGCGACCCTTGTAGCCGGTGCCGTTGCAGCGCTCGCAGCCCTTGCCCTTGTAGACCTTGACGGTCTTCGACTCCTCCGGGGTGTAGCCCACGTCAATCAGCGCCTCCGGCGGCAGCTTCACCTCTTCTTTGCACTCGGAGCAGATGCGCCGCACCAGGCGCTGCGCGCAGATCAAGTGAACGGCAGTCGCCACCAGGAAGGGCTCGATGCCCATGTTCATCAAGCGGCTGATGGTGGACGGGGCGTCGTTGGTGTGCAGCGTCGACAGCACCAGGTGCCCGGTGAGCGCCGCCTTGACCGCGATTTCCGCGGTCTCGAAGTCGCGGATCTCCCCCACCAGGATGATGTTCGGGTCCTGCCGCAGGAAGGAGCGCAGGGCGGCGGCGAAGTTCAGCCCGATCTGCTCCTTCATCTGCACCTGGTTGATGCCGGGGAGCTGGAACTCGACCGGGTCTTCCGCCGTCATGATGTTGGTGTCGGGCTGGTTGAGCCGGGCGACGGAGCTGTAGAGGGTGTTGGTCTTGCCGCTGCCGGTCGGCCCGGTCACGAGCACCATCCCGTAGGGCTTCAGGATCGCCTTCTCGAACTTGACCAGCGACTCCGGCTCGAACCCGAGCTTGGTCATGTCCAGCCGCAGGTTTTCCTTGTCGAGCAGCCGCAGCACGATTTTTTCGCCGAAGAGCGTGGGCAGGCAGGAGACGCGGTAGTCGAGCTCCTTCTTCTTGCCGTCCTTGGCCATCTTCAGCATGATGCGCCCGTCCTGCGGCAGGCGCTTCTCGGAGATGTCGAGCTTGGCCATAATCTTGACGCGGCTGGTGATGGCGTCGCGGAG
>MEKM01000021.1:11957-12712 GCA_001766965.1 Acidobacteria bacterium RIFCSPHIGHO2_01_FULL_67_28
GGATGTCGCTGGCGCCGCGGTTCAAGGCTTCGGTGAGGATGACGTTCACCAGCTTGATGACCGGGGCCTCTTCGGCGGCGTGCTCGAGGTCGGAGAGCGACGCCTCGGTTTCTTCCTCGGCCACCTCCACGTCCGGCGTGCCTTCGCCGAGCTCCGCCATCACCTTGTCCAGGTCCTGCTCGGCCGTGGCCCCGGCGCCGTAGAACTTGCCGATGGCCTCCATGATGGCGTTTTCGCTCGCCACCACCGGCTCCACTTTCAAGCCGGTCATGAACTTGATGTCGTCCATGGCGAAGACGTTGGTCGGGTCCACCATGGCGATGGTGAGGGTCGAGCCCACGCGCGAGAGCGGCACCACCTGGTAGCGCACCGCCGTCTCCTGTGGCACCAGCTTGATGACACCCGGATCGACTTCGTAGTAGCTCAAGTTGATGGCGGGCACGCCGTACTGGCGCGAGAGCACGCCGGTGATCTCTTCGTCCGAGATCATCCCCAGCTTCACCAGCGCCGCTCCCAACCGCCCGCCGTTCTTCTTCTGGTGCTCGAGGGCCTGGGTGAGCTGCTCCTGGTTCAGGAGCTTTTCTTTGACGAGGATTTCGCCGAGTCGCGCCGACACTTTATCGCTCCGCTACTGCGGGTCGGGGAAAGTCCCTTGCGCCGACCGCCTGTTGCCACCGACTGCGCACACCATCACCCAATTTAGACGCATCTTAGGGACATTCCCCTGCCCTGTCAAGCCTGCCTGCCCGCCACGG
>MEKM01000021.1:12728-13512 GCA_001766965.1 Acidobacteria bacterium RIFCSPHIGHO2_01_FULL_67_28
GGCCTGCAGCAGGCAGGCGCTTACCCCCACTAAAGGACTTTCAGTGGGGCAGACATTCCTGTCTGCCCTGTCGGAGCCCAGCGGAGACCCCGAGCGTAGCCGAGGGAAGCGAAGTCGAAGCGAGGAACCTGCTTTTCTGCCGGCAACCCAAGCCCCGAAGCCCAATGCCCACCGCCCGCCTTTATCCCCCTCCCCCAGCCCTTCCCCTCACCCCGGATGCGTTCTGCGTTCTGAATGCATTCGAACGCATGCCACGGCCATCCCACGAGCGGGTGTAGGGGAGGGGTTTACCCCGCCATCGGGCTTCCCGCCGCATCAACCGTCGATTTCCGCGCAGGTGTCATTCCGAGCCCTTGATGCCTTGGCGGCGAGGAATCCGCATTACTCTCTTAACGCCGACAATACTGCCTCCCCGTAGCTGCCTGCCTTGACTTGGGCGGAAGGGGCGTCTATCTTCGGGGTGTGTCGGAATCGCCACACCGGGCCCAAACACGCCGAACGCTCGCGCGCTACTACCGCCGGCTGCGGCGACACTTCGGCCACCGGGACTGGTGGCCGGCGCGCACGCCCTTCGAAGTCATCCTGGGCGCGCTGCTGACGCAGAATACCAATTGGTCGAACGTCGAGAAGGCGCTCGGGAACCTCCGCCGCGTCCGCGCGCTGACTCCGGCGCGACTCTCCCGCCTCCGCGCCGCTACTATGGCGCGACTCCTGCGCCCCTCCGGGTACTACCGGCAGAAGACCCGCGCGGTCCGCGGCTTCCTCGCGCATTTGAACAACGGCT
>MEKM01000021.1:13592-13742 GCA_001766965.1 Acidobacteria bacterium RIFCSPHIGHO2_01_FULL_67_28
CCGGAGACCGCCGACTCCATTCTGCTCTACGCCGCCGGACGCCCCGTCTTCGTGATTGACGCCTACACCCGCCGCGTGCTGGCCCGCCACGGCTTAGCGCAGCCAAACGCAGCCTACGAGCAGTTGCAGGATTACTTTGAAACCCACCTG
>MEKM01000021.1:13824-14023 GCA_001766965.1 Acidobacteria bacterium RIFCSPHIGHO2_01_FULL_67_28
CACCGCCAGCGCCCGGACTGCGCTTCTTGCCCGCTCGGGCCGGAACTGGAGAAAAGCTAGTGCCCACGCCTGAAAAACGCCGCCGGCGCTGGATTCTTCGCGGGCTGGGCTTTGCGGTCTTGCTTTTCTTCGTCTTCATCCTCGGCTCGATCAACGTCCCCTTCCTCCAGCCCGACGAGCCCGCCGAGGTCATCCTGCT
>MEKM01000022.1:0-985 GCA_001766965.1 Acidobacteria bacterium RIFCSPHIGHO2_01_FULL_67_28
AAGCGCCGCAGACGTTTCCCTGTCGCCGCGAAGACGGCGTTGGCCACCGCGGCGGCGATGGGCGGCACGCCCGGCTCGCCCACGCCCGTGGGCGCTTCCGTGCTCGGGATGATGTGGACTTCGACCACGGGCATCTCCTCGATGCGCAGCACGTCGTAGTCGTTGAAGTTCGCCTGCTCCACCGCGCCGTCCTTGATGGTGATTTCGCCCTTGAGCGCCGCCGAGAGGCCGTAGACGACGCCGCTTTCCATCTGCGCCTTGACGATATCCGGGTGGATGACCCGGCCGCAGTCCACCGCGCACACCACCCGGTGGACGCGCACGTTGCCTTTCGCGTCCACCGACACTTCGGCCACCTCGGCCACGTAGGTTTGGAAAGAGTAAACGGCGGCGATGCCGCGGCCGCGACCCTTGGGTAATGGTTTGCCCCAGCCGGCCTTCTCCGCCGCCTGCGCCAGCACGCGCCGGAAGCGCACCGTGTCGAGCGGCGGCCCCTCGGGGTCGGTGGGGTTCGTGACTTTGCGCGGCTCGGCCAGCAGCGCCAGGCGGAACTCAAGCGGGTCACGCCCGGCAGCGGCGGCCAGCTCGTCCAGGAAGCTATCGGTCACAAACCCGGTGATGGAGTGCTCCACCGAGCGCCACCAGGCCACCGGCACGCCGGACTTCGCCGGGGCGTATTCCATGCGGAAGTTCGGGATGGCGTAGGGCCAGTCGCAGGCGCCGCTGACTTCGGAGTTCTCGGGCTTGGCGCGGTCGGGCGGATCCCACATGGCGCTGATCGAAGTCGAGGCCATGCGGTGGTGCCAGGCGGTCGGCTGGCCCTTCGCGTCCACCGCGCCCGTGAGCTTGTGGTAGGACGCCGGGCGGTAGAAGCAGTGTTGCAAATCGTCGTCGCGAGTCCAGACCACCATCACCGGTTTTCCGACCGCTTTCGAAACCTGCGCCGCCTCGACCGCGAAATCCGGAATCGCGCGCCGGCCGAACC
>MEKM01000022.1:1023-1355 GCA_001766965.1 Acidobacteria bacterium RIFCSPHIGHO2_01_FULL_67_28
GGCTGGAGCCCGGTGGCCTGCGCCACCGTACCCTGGTTCCACTGCGGGAACTGCGTGCCTGCCCAGACCTCGGCGCGGTCGGCCCGCACGTCCGCCGTGCAGTTCATCGGCTCCATGGTGGCGTGGGCCAGGAAGGGCAGCTCGTAGACCGCCTCGACCTTCTTGGCCGACCCGGCCAGCGCCGCCGCGGCGTCGCCGTCGTTCCGGATGACTTTGCCGGGCTGCGCCACGAGCTGCCTGAACTGCGCCCGGAGAGTTTCGGTGCTTTCGCCGGCGTGCGGCCCGCGCTCCCATTGGATTTCAAGGGCGTCACGCCCTTGGATGGCCGCCCA
>MEKM01000022.1:1361-7786 GCA_001766965.1 Acidobacteria bacterium RIFCSPHIGHO2_01_FULL_67_28
CTCCGCCACCACGGCCACGCCGCCGGCCGAGAAAACTCCCGGGCCGCCAGCGGGGATTTCGACCACATGACGGACACCAGATACGGCCCTCGCTTTGGCGGCGTCGAACTTCTTCGGCTTGCCGCCGAAGGTGGGGCAGCGGGCAATGACCGCGTAGAGCATCCCCGGAACCCGGACGTCAAGGCCGTAAACGGCGCTGCCGTCCACCTTCGCGGGCGTGTCTGTCCGCAAGAGAGATTGACCCACGAGGCGGAACTGCTCTGGTTTCTTGAGGGGCACGCTGGCCAAATCGGGGATCGGCAGCTTGGCCGCGGCTTCGACGAGTTCACCGTAGGCAGCGCGGCGCCCGGTGGGACGATGAACCACCGCCCCCTTCTCGGCAGTGCACTCTTCGCGCGGCACACCCCAGGCCTGCGCGGCGGCGGTAATCAACATCTCGCGCGCGGCCGCCCCCGCCTGGCGCAGCGGCAGGTAGGATTCGCGCACGCTGGTGCTGCCGCCGGTGCCGAGACTCCGGTAAATGCGCGGGTCGGTGCGCGCCTGCTCGACGCGCACGCTGGCCCAGTCCACGTCCAACTCCTCGGCCAGAATCATGGGCAGTGACGTCATCACTCCCTGGCCCATCTCCGACTTCGCCAGGACGAGCGACACCGTGCCGTCCGCCTGCACGCGCACCCAGGCGTCGAACGGGCTGACCGGAGTCGTCGGAGGCGGCGCCTGCTGCGCGCCGGCGTCCCACGGCAAGTAGAAACCGATCACGAGCGCCGCGCTCCCCGCCGCGCTCGTCTTCAAGAAATCGCGACGGCCGACGTCCATGGGAGCTTTCATTGCGCACCTCCGCGGGCCCCGCCGCTGGCGGGGCGGGCGGCGCGATGAATCGCTCGTCGGATGCGCTGGTAAGTTCCGCAGCGGCAGATGTGGCCGCCGAGCGCGGCGTCAATGTCTTCGTCGGTCGGCCGCGGCTTGCGGGCCAGGAGCTCCGCCGCGGTCATCAGCATCCCCGACTGGCAGTAGCCGCACTGCGGCACCTGCTCGGCGATCCACGCCTGCTGGAGCGGATGACTGCGGTCGGCCGACAAGCCTTCGATGGTGGTGATCTTCTTGCCTTCGACCATCTCCACCGGGGTCACGCAGGAGCGCGTGGCCTCGCCGTCCACGTGCACCGTGCACGCGCCGCACAAGGCCGCGCCGCAGCCGAACTTCGTCCCCGTCAGGTTCAAGACGTCCCGCAGCACCCACAAGAGCGGGGTGTCGGGAGAAACGTCTACGCTGCGAGTCTTGCCGTTTACGCTGAAAGTAATGGCAGCCATCGGTAAGCCTCCCGGCGGAGTTATACCGTTAGACGGCGTCAAAGAAAAGCGGTTGCCGTCACACTCCTACAGCCGCACCACCGCCTCGGAAGAGTCCGAGGTGCGGAAGGCGCAAGCCATATTCGGGGTGGTGAAGGCGGCGCCCACGCGACCGCTCTTGTCGATCACGATGAGCCCGCCCATCCCCTCGGTGCGCTCGCCGAGCGTCGCCAGCGCTTTTTCGGCGGCGGCCTGGGGCTCGGCGCCGGCGCCGACGAGGTCGCTCACCGTCTTCGCCAGCACGACTTTCATGATGTGCTCGCCGTAGCCGGTGGCGGAGACCGCCCCGGCGCGGTTGTCGGCGTAGCAGCCGCAGCCGATGAGGCAGGAGTCGCCCACGCGGCCCGGATACTTGCAGCCGGTGCCGCCGGTGGAAGTGGCCGCGGCCAGGTTCCCCGCGGCGTCGAGCGCCACCGCCCCTACCGTGCCCGCCGAGCGCGCGCGCAGCGGGGGGCCGGCGGAAGCCTTGTGCTTCTCCTGGTACCAGCGTTCCACTTCGCGGGCGATGACCAACTCCGAGGGATTGCAGAGCGACACGCCCATTTCGACCGCGAACTGCTCGGCCCCCGGCCCGACCAGCAGCATGTGCTCGCTGCGCTCAAGCACCAGCCGGGCGACGTGGATGGGATTGCGCAGGCGCTCGACCGCGGCCACCGCCCCCGCCTTCAGGGTGCGCCCGTCCATCAGGATGGCGTCGAGCTGGACGCAGCCGTCGCGGTTCAGGTGGGAGCCGACGCCGGCGTCAAACATGGGATCGTCTTCGAGCACGAGCACGGCCTGCTCGCAGGCCTCCACCGCCGCGCCGCCCCGCTCGAGCACTTCCCAGCCGCGCGCGAGCGCTCGCCCGACGCCCGCCCGGCAGGCTGCGGCCGCCTCGGCGGGAATCTCCCACGCCCCTCCGTGCACCGCCAGCGCGAGCTTGCTCAATGGATGACCCGCCTTTCCCCTGTGTTTCTGGCGTGAACCCGTCAGCGCGAGGCGCGCACGCCGGGCAGGATGCGCCCGGCGGCCGTCTCCCGCCAGGTGAAAACAATGCGATGGATGACCGTGACGGTGGAAAACAGGGCGATGGCCCACAGGGCCGGCCCCATGCGGTTGAAGACGCCGCCGATGATGAGCAGCACCACGCGCTCGGGCCGCTCCATGAAGCCCACCTTGCAGGTGGGGATGAGCGACTCGGCGCGCGCCCGCGAGTAGCTCACCATGAACGAGCCCGCCATGGCCACCGCCGCCAGCACCACGTAAACGAAGCGGCCGATGCGGGCGTAGTAGACCAGCAGGCCCATGTAGAGCACCATGTCGGAGTAGCGGTCGATCATGGAGTCGAAGAACGCTCCGAAGGCGCTCACCCGCCCCTGCTTGCGCGCCACCGGCCCGTCGGTCAAATCGAAGATGCCGGCGAGAAAGATGATGCCCGCGCCCAGCAGGAAATAGCGCTCCGGGTGCTCCGGGTCGGCCATCCCGAAGACGACCGCGGCGCAGCCGTTCACCAGCAGTCCGATGAAGGTCAGCACGTTCGGGTGGATGCCGGTGGCGGCCAGCCCGTCCACGATCTTGCCGTGGAGCCAGCGGCCGCCGTAGGCGATGACGCGCGTGTACATGGAGTTTCGCGTGGCGCGCTCCCGCCGGGCGGGGCGTGCCTTACTCGTCGTAGATGGTTTGCAGGCGCACGATCTCGAAGCTGCGCGCCCCGGCCGGGGTCCGGACTTCGACCACTTCCCCGGCCTGCTTGCCCATCAGGGCGCGGCCGATGGGCGAGGTGGTGGAGATCAACCCCGCGCCGACGTCGCTCTCTTCGGCCGTCACCAGCTGGTAGCGCGTTTCGTCTTTCTTCAGGATGTCCACCAGGGTCACGCGGCTGCCGTAACCCACGCAGTCGCGGGGAATCTTCGTGAGGTTGACGAGCGAGAGCGCCGCCACCCGCTGCCGCAGCTGCTGCAAGCGCATCCCCACCAGGTGCTGCCGCTCCTTGGCGAACTTGTACTCGGCGTTCTCGCTCAAGTCGCCGTGGGCGCGCGCCTTGGCGATTTCCTTGGGCAGGTCGTAGTGCAGTTCGCGCTCGAGCTGGGCGATCTCTTCTTCCAGCTTGCGGCGGATGCGCCCGCCCGCGTCGGCGTTGTTGTTGTCGGGCATAAGCGGGACACTCCCGGGCCTCTCACCCCGGCAGGGAACCGAGTATAGCCAAAGCGCGGCGCGCCACGCAACTCGACTCGCCCCGGCGCGTTATCGCCGGATTTTCGCTTGACGCCCGGCGACAAAGCGGCGTAGAATGAATCTCTCACGCACCTCCCGGGGACACGCGCTTGATGCCCTTTAAAGTCGGCGAGAAGGTGGTCTACCCGAATCACGGCGTCGGGGTCATCGAGCAGATCACCCACAACTCCCTGAACGGCCGCGCCGAAGAGTTCTACCTGATCCGCATCCTCTCGAACAGCCTGCGCGTCACCATCCCCTGCGTGAACGCTGACTGCGTCGGCCTGCGCCGCATTATCAAGTCCGCCGATGTCCCCCGCGTGCTCTCGCGCCTGCGCAACGGCAAGACCGAGTCGCCCCGCGACTGGAAGTTCCGCTTCAAGCAGAACTCCGAAAAAATGCGCACCGGGCTGCTCGAAGACGTCGCCGAGGTGCTGAAGAGCCTGGTGGCCTTGAGCAACCAGAAGGTCTTGAGCTTCCGCGAGAAGAAGATGCTCGAGCGGGCCCGGGCGCTGCTCGTGGCCGAGCTCGCCACCGTCCGCAACGTCACCGAGGGCACCATCGAGCTGGATCTGCAAAAAATCCTCGGCAAGTCCGGCCTCCACCTCCCCGAAGCCTCCTGATTCCGAGGGCCGGGTTCAGCCCGAGGAATCACCCTGAGCGAAGCGAAGGGTCGTGAGCAAGAGCGACGCTGGTTGTCGCACCATCCCTGCCCCCGCACCTACGGCATCGGCCAGCGCCGCGCCATGCCCAGGCTCCTCCACAGCTTCCCCCAGTGCCAGATGCCGTAATTGACTTTCCCGGGCAGGCGGTAGCCGAGCTGCCGCGCGAGCATCATGATCTGCCCGCGGTGGTGCGCGTCGTGCGCCAGCATCAGGCAGAGGCGGGCGACCGCATCCTCCGCCGCCCGCGTCCCGGCCAGCAGGTTCTCCATCGCTTTGGCGCTCTGCGCCAGCGCGCGGGCTGCCTGTTCTTTTGTGACCGTGTGGCGGCTGGTGTGCGCCGGGCGCCGCCGGCCTTTCGCCCACACCGTCATCCACAGCAGCCGGTCGTTGTGCATGTGCGAGAAGATGGCGGCGATGGTGCGGCCGCCGACGGGCGGCTCGGCCCGCCAGGCGCGCGCGTCCATGTGCTTCAAGAGCAGCTGGTTCATCGCCTCGTTGACCGCCCACACCTCGTGGATCGCCTTCTTCAGGTCAAACGCCTTCCCCACGCCCATGACTCACCTCAAAACCCGGCCCCTTCCTTCCGTCATCCCGAACCCTTGCACGCCTTGGCGGTGAGGGATCTGCTTTTCATAACACCGACTTCGCCGTCCGCAGCTCGCTCATTCCCGGCCACCAGACCGCGTAGGTGAAGTCGCCCGGGCGGATGGAGGCGGCGCCGAACTCGCCCTTCTTGTTTGCCGCGTAAACGCAGGCTTCGATCTTTTCATTCTCCGGGTGAACTTCGAGCATCCAGCGCAGCACCGCTTCGCAAGCCGACTGCGGGTCGGCGCCGGCGCGCATGCGCTCGACGATGGCGAAGCTCGAGCAGAACTTGGCCATCTCGTCGCCGTCACCCGTCGCCCCCGCTGCGCCCACCGTGTTGTCCACAAAGATGCCGCAGCCGAGGAGCGGCACGTCGCCCACGCGGCCCGAAAGCTTCCAGGAAAGCCCCGAGGTCGAGCCGCCCGCCACCAGGTTCCCCGCCGCGTCGAGCGCCGCCATCGTAATAGTGTCGTGGTCGTCGCCGTGGGCCCCGGGCCGCTGCTGTTTCTCGTCGGGGCGGATGATGGGCTTCTCGTCGGGCGCGCCGCGGCGGAACTGCTTCCGCTTCGGGTCGGCCTTCCACTTCATCCACAGCTCGAGCGCCTTCGGGGTCAGCAACTGTTGCGGCTCGAAGCCTTCGGCGAGGGCGAAGCGCAGCGCGCCGTCGCCGGCGAGCAGTGTGTGGTAGGTCTTCTCCATCACGCGGCGCGCCACCGAAATCGGGGTCGCGATTTGTTCGAGCGCCGCCACTGCCCCGGCGCGGTGCGTGGGGCCGTCCATGATGACGGCGTCGAGCTGCAAGATGCCCTCTTCGTTCGGGCGCGCCCCCACGCCCACCGACATCACTTCCGGATCGAGCTCGGCGGTGTTGATCCCTTTCTCGACCGCATCGAGCAGGCTCCCGCCACTCGTCAACACCTCGGCGGCTTTCTCGTTCGCCGGCTTCCCGTGCTTCCACGTCGAAATAAAAAACGGCCTGCCCGCCGCAGCTTCAGCGTAGGCGGGCCGCCCGCCGGCCTTCTCCGCCTTGGAGGGTTTACCCTCCGACCTGCCCGCCGGAGCTTTAGCGTAGGTGGGAGCCGCAATCGCGACTCCTACTCCCGCCATCCCCTGGAAGAACCCTCTCCGCGTCAGCTTGCCATTGCTCATCTCTTTCTCCTTCGCGAGTTTCGAGTTTCGTTTTTCGAGTTTCGGACTTTCCCCCAGCCGCCGCCGCCGGGGGTCTCGATGCGGACGGCGTCGCCGGCCCGCGCGTTTACGGTGCACTTGCCCGGAAGCGGCACCACGTCACCGTTGCGCTTCAACCACAGGCTCCGCCCGAGCTTACCCGGGCGGCCGCCGGCCAGTCCATAGGGCGGGAAGCGGCGGCGGTCGGCGAGGATCGCCACCTGGGCGTCGGTCAAGAGCTCCACTTCGCGCACCACGCCATCGCCGCCGCGCTGCTGCCCGCGGCCGCCCGAGCCGCGCCGCAGACCGTAGCGCCGCACGCGCACGGGATAGAACGATTCCAGCGCCTCAATCGGCGTGTTCAGCGAATTGGTCATGTGAGTGTGGATGCCGTCGAGGCCGTCGAGCGTGGCGCGCGCGCCCAACCCGCCGGCGATGGTCTCATAGTAAGCGAACGGCTCACCGT
>MEKM01000023.1 GCA_001766965.1 Acidobacteria bacterium RIFCSPHIGHO2_01_FULL_67_28
ATGGTGCCGCGGTTGACGTAGAGAGACCCGCCCGGCAGCGCGAAGGCGTTGATCTCCGACTGGTTCACCGCCTTGAAGCTGTAGGGGAACTTGAAGCCCGGGGCATGCCGCGCCAGCCGCTTCCCCACCTGGTTCAAGTACTCATCTACCTGGGCGTTCTTCAGGAGCGGCAGTTGCTGCTCGGCCTCCTTGGCCGCCTCTTGCCCGAGCTGGATGTCTTCTTCCGGCTTGAAGAAGTTCATCCCCGGCTTGAGCGGGGTGCGGTCGGCGAGGAGGCCCGGCGCCGCCAGCAGCAAGACCACCAGCAGGGTGATAGCCTGGCGTGCCCTTCGGTTGTTGCGACCGCGCATCTTCCGCCTCCTCCGCCCTCTTCGCTCTAGGATGAGCCTTCCCCTCTTTCCGTTGCGTCCCGGATTCTGCCACAAGATGTGGTTTATTGGTTGATTGGTTCATTGGTTTATTGGTTGGGCGGAGCCGCCCTTCTCCCGGGCCGCCGTGGGTCGGCCGGTCAACCGATGAACCAGTAAACCAATAAACCGGTAAACCAATCAGCCAGCCAAATTGGCGCTTGCTTTCTCCCCCAGCGTGATTTAGCTTGAGGCCGGCTGGAATCCCGCGGCGAGGAGAGCCCGATGCCGGTACAAAAGACGGAAAAAATCTGGCACAACGGCAAGCTCATCGGCTGGGACGAGGCGACGATTCACGTCAGCGCGCACGTCATCAGCTACGGCTCGGCGCTGTTCGAAGGCATCCGCTGCTACGCCACGCCGGCCGGCCCCGCCATCTTCCGCGCCCGCGAGCACGCCCAGCGGCTGGTGAACTCCTGCCGCATCTACCGCATCGAGCTGGCCTACACGGCCGAGGAGCTGGTGGCGGCAATGGTGGAGCTGGTGCGGGTGAACAAGCTGCCGCACTGCTACCTGCGCCCGATTGTGCTGCGGGGCTACGGCGAAGTCGGGGTCAACCCTTTCAAGTCGCCCATCGAGACCTACATCGCCTGCTGGCCCTGGGGCGGGTACCTGGGCGAAGAAGCCATTGAGCAGGGCGTGGACGTCTGCGTCTCCTCCTGGGCGCGCATGGCCCCCAACACCCTGCCGGCCATGGCGAAGTCCGCCGCCAACTACATGAACTCCCAGCTCATCAAGATGGAGGCGCTGCTGAACGGCTACGTCGAAGGCATCGCGCTCGACGAGCGCGGCCTCGTCAGCGAAGGCAGCGGTGAGAACATCTTCGTCGTGCGCGACGGCACGCTCTGGACGCCGCTGCTCGCGAACTCCATCCTCCCCGGCATTACCCGCGACACCGTCATCACGCTCGCCCGCGACTTCGACCTCCCCGTGCGCGAGGAGCCCATTCCCCGCGAGATGCTCTACATCGCCGACGAGGTCTTTTTCTGCGGCACCGCCACCGAAATCACGCCCGTCCGCTCCATCGACAAGATCAAGATCGGCGGCGGCAAGCGCGGCCCGGTGACGAAGAAGCTCCAGGAGGAGTTCTTCGGCCTGGTCAAGGGCACGAAGCCCGACCGCTACGGCTGGCTGACCTTGGTCAACCAGCCTGCCCCGCAGTCCTCTCATGCGGGGCCCGTGCCCGCGGCCGCCCGCCGCTAGCGTCTCCCAGCTCGTCTTCTCTCTGCGTTCTCGGCGTTCTCTGCGGTTCATTCCGGCTGATGACCAACAGCCATTCTCACCGCAGAGACGCAGAGGCCGCAGAGGACTGGCCGTCGGACGCTGATTGACTTGCGGGCCGCCCTTCCCTAGAATCCCGCCGACTGCACTCTTTGCGGTTACCTCGACCCTGACTCCATTCGAGGAGGCGCGAGCCATGAACACCACGCAGAAAGCCCTGGCCGAATTCATCGGGACCCTGGCGCTCATCTTCATCGGGGCGGGCTCCATCTGCGCCGACCAGCTCACCGACGGCGCCGTGGGCGTGGTGGGCATCGCCCTGGCCCACGGCCTCACCCTAGCGGTCATGGTCACCGCCGTCGGGCACATCTCCGGCGGGCACATCAACCCGGCGGTGACCTTCGGCGTCTGGGCCGCGAAGAAGATTTCGACGCGCGAAGCGCTGGTCTACTGGGCGGCGCAGCTGGCGGGGGGCGTGGCGGGGGCCGGACTGCTCTGCGCTCCCTTCGACGTCGCCACGCGTGAAGCCGTGCGCTGGGGCACGCCGACGCTGGCGCCGCACCTCTGGGCGCCCGTGGGCGGCATGGCGGTGGAAGCGCTGCTGACCTTCTTCCTGGTGTTCGTCGTCTTTGCCACCGCCATTGACGAGCGCGGCGCCTTCAAGAGCGTGGCCGGGTTCGCCATCGGCCTAGTGGTGACCTTCGACATCCTGGCCGGCGGCCCGGTGACCGGCGCTTCCATGAACCCGGCGCGCTGGTTCGGCCCCGCGCTCTGGAGCGGTTTGTGGGCGGACCACTGGGTCTACTATGTCGGGCCGCTCCTCGGTGGGCTCGTGGCCGGACTGCTCTATAACGGCGTCTACCTCGCCCGCCGCCGCTAGCCCCGGCGCGGGTTGCGTTGACACCCGCTGGCCGATGTGCTAGCGTGCACGTAGTTTATTCTGGGCAGAACTGGCGTCCGGGAGATTGCCATGAACGTTGACGACCTGTTGCGCATCGCCGTAGAGCGCAAAGCCTCCGACCTGCACCTGAAGGTCGGCAACCACCCCTACCTGCGCGTGGACGGCCACCTCGCGGCCATCAGCGAGCAGTCGCGCATCTCCCCGGAAGACATGCTGTCGATGGCCTTCAGCATGATGACCAACCGGCAGAAGCAGAAGTTCAAGGAGACGGCCGAGCTCGACATGGCCTACGGGGTGGCGGGGCTGGGACGCTTCCGCGTCAACGTCTTCCAGCAGCGCGGCAACGTCGGCATGGTGCTGCGCGTCATCCCCACCAAGATCAAGACCATCGAAGACCTGCTGCTGCCGAAAGTGATCGACAAGATCTGCGAGGAGCAGCGCGGGCTGGTGCTGGTCACGGGCACCACCGGCAGCGGCAAGTCCACCACGCTGGCCGCCATGATCGACCGCATCAACTCCACCCGCCCCGACCACATCATCACCATCGAAGACCCCATCGAGTTCCTGCACCGCGACAAGAAAGGCTTCGTCAACCAGCGCGAAGTGGAAGTGGACACGGCCAACTTCCCCGTGGCCCTGCGCGCCGCCCTCCGCCAGGACCCCGACGTCATCCTGGTCGGCGAAATGCGCGACCTGGAAACCATCGGCACCGCCCTGCTGGCCGCCGAGACCGGCCACATGGTCTTCTCCACCCTGCACACCCTGGACGCCACCGAGACCATCCAGCGCATCATCGCCGTCTTCCCCCCGCCCGAGCAGAAGCAGATCCGTTTGCAGCTGGCCAGCACGCTCAAGGCAATCGTCTCCCAGCGCCTGGTGCGCAAGTCCGATGGCCTGGGCCGCGTGCCCGCCGTCGAAGTGCTCATCGCCACCGCCTACATCCGCGACTGCATCATCAACCCCGACAAGACGCGCATGATCCACGACGCCATCGCCGCCGGCACTTCGCAGTACGGGATGCAGACCTTCGACCAGTCCATCTACGACCTCTATACGCAGAACCTGATTACCTACGAGGAAGCGTTGCTGCGCGCCTCCAACGTCGACGAGTTCAAGCTGCGCTGCCAGGGCATCAGCTCCACCGCCGACGCCGCCCGCGACCAGATGCAGCAGGCCATGAGCGACGCCGACCGGCGCACGAGCCGCTAGGGGGAGCGCGCACGCCCCGCCGCCCGGTTCGCCGGCTGGATTCGGAACGGCTCAACACCTACGCCGCCCGCGCCCTCACCCGCCGCCCGCACTCCTTCCACGAGCTCCGGCAAAAGCTCCGCCAGCGCGCCCTCGACCCGGCCGACGTCGGCCCGCTGCTCGCCCGCTTCACCGAGCGCGGCTGGCTCGACGACCGCCGCTTCGCCCGCGACTTCGCCCGCGCCCGCGCCGGGCGCCGCTACGGCCGCTACCGGGTCATCCGCGAGCTCCGTGGCAAGAACGTGGAACAACGGTGGATTGAGGAGGCCGTGGCGGAAGTCTACCCCGCCGAAAAAACCGAGCGCGCGCTGGTGCGCCAGCGCCTGGAGCGGCGGCTGAAAGACCAGCGCCCGCCCTACCCGCAGAAACTCCTGCGCTCGCTCTACGCCAGTTTATTGCGGGCAGGTTTTGCCTCTGCCATAATACGCGACGAGCTGTTCGGGCGCGCTCGCGGGCAGGTTCCCGAAGACCTCGCGCTCGAGGAGCCGGACGAAGAGACGTGACCGCCAACGACATCCGCCGGAGTTTCCTCGAGTTCTTTGCCCGTACGGGCCATCGCGGGGTGCGCTCGGGCTCGCTCGTGCCGGTCGCCGACCCCACCCTGCTTTTCACCAACGCCGGAATGAACCAGTTCAAGGACGTCTTCCTCGGCCTGGAGCGCCGCGACTACGCCCGCGCCGCCAGCTCCCAGAAGTGCCTCCGCGTCAGCGGCAAGCACAACGACCTTGAAAACGTCGGCCGCACCCGCCGCCACCACACTTTCTTCGAGATGCTCGGCAACTTTTCCTTCGGCGACTACTTCAAGCGCGAGGCCATCCAGTACGCCTGGGAACTCGTGACGCAGATCTGGAAGCTCAAGCCCGACAAGCTCATCGCCACCGTCTACCAGGAAGACGACGAGGCCTATTCGGTCTGGGAAAAAGAAATCGGCATCCCCGCGAGCCGCCTCTTCCGCCTGGGCGAAGAAGAAAACTACTGGGCCATGGGCGACACCGGCCCCTGCGGGCCCTGCTCCGAGCTCCAATACGACTTCGGGCCCGCGGCGAGCGACCTCGGCCACAAAGATTGCAAGTTCCCCTGCGACTGCGGGCGCTACGTCGAGCTCTGGAACCTGGTCTTTATGCAGTTCAACCGCGACGCCGGCGGGCAGCTTGCGCCGCTCCCCAAGCCCTCGGTCGACACCGGCGCAGGCCTCGAGCGCCTGGCGGCGGCCCTCCAAGGCAAAGTCTCGAACTACGACACCGACCTCTTCCGTCCGCTCATTGACCACGCCGCCGAGATGACCGGCAAGAGCTACGACGGCGATGCTCGCACCGACACCGCCCTGCGCGTCATCGCTGACCACAGCCGCGCCGCTGCCTTTGTCGTCGCCGACGGCGTCCTGCCCTCGAACGAAGGCCGCGGCTACGTCCTGCGCAAGATTATCCGCCGGGCGATTGACTACGGCCGGCAGCTCGGACTCGAGCAGCCGTTTCTTTTTGATATGACCGGGCGCGTCGCCGAGCTGATGCGCGAGCCCTACCCGGAGCTGCTCGAGTCGATGCAGCGCGTCGCCACCGTCATCAAGCACGAAGAGGAGAAGTACGCCCGCCTGGTGGTTCCCAGCGTCGCCAACTTCGAACGGTTCCTCAAGGAGCGTCGCAGCGACCGCATCGGCGCGGAAGAGTTTTTCTACGCCTATGGCACGCTCGGGTTGCGCCCGGACTTCATCGAAGACTGGGCCCAAAGCCGCGGCCTGCAAATCGTTCCGCAGGGCAAAGTTGGGATGGAGCGCCTGCTGGAGGAAGAGCGGGAGCGGGCGAAGGCGTCCTGGAAGGGCGTGGCCAAAGAAGTGGCCAGCCCTATCTATCAGGAGCTGGCGCGCACGCAACCGACGGTCTTCCTCGGCTATCAGGAGACCGCTTCGCGCGACTGCCACATCGCCGCCCTCGTCACCAAGGCCGGCGCGGCCAAAGAGCTGCGCGCCGGCGAAGAGGGCGAGCTCGTTTTCGACCAGACGCCTTTCTACGCCGAGGCCGGCGGGCAGGTGGGCGACACCGGCCGCTTGCTCGCGCCCGAGGGCGACCAGGAGGTGGCCGAGGTGCGCGCGACCTTCTATCCCCTGGCCGGCGTCATCGTCCACAAGGTCCGCGCCAAAGAGAGGCTGGCGGTGGGCGACCGCCTCACGGCGGTCGTCGACGCCGAGGCCCGCGAAGCCACGATGCGGAACCACACCGGGACGCATCTCCTGCACGCGGCGCTGCGGCAGGTGCTGGGGCCGCACGTCAAGCAGTCGGGCTCGCTGGTGGCGCCCGACCGGCTGCGGTTCGACTTCTCGCACTACGCCGCGCTCGACCCGGAGGAGCTGAAAGAAATCGAGCGGCTGGCGAACCAGGCCATCCTGCGCGACGCGCCGGTGAGCGAAGAGCGGATGGACATCGACGCCGCCTTGAAGAGCGGCGCGCTAGCTTTCTTCGGCGACAAGTACCCCGAGAAAAACGTCCGCGTCATCACCGTCGCCGACCCCACTGACGAGCGCGGCTTCTTCTCGAAGGAGCTCTGCGGCGGCACGCACGTCCGCCACACCGGGCAGATCGGCGTGCTGAAAATTACGAGCGAGTCGAGCATCGCCGCCGGGGTCCGCCGCGTCGAAGCGCTGACCGGCGCCGGCGCGCTGGAGCAGTACCAAAAGGCCCTAGAGTACATGGACTCCCTTTACGAACGTGTCTCGACGGGCGAGGTTCATTCCTTCCCACCAGAAGCCTGGGGATTCCCCGGAACGCTCGACGACTTTTTGAAGGACCCGGTGAATCGAAAGTTCTATGAGATTGCCCGGTTCATGCACAACCAGGCAGTTTCTGGAAAAGACCTACAGACGCAACTCAGCCTGGCCCGGAACGCGATGGCTCGGGGCCGCGTCGAAGACTTATTGCAAAAAGCCCGCGTGGTCAAAGGTGTAAAGGTTGTCGTTGGTGAGCTCGAACAGGTAGACCGCGCCACCATGCGCTCACTGGTGGATACACTGCGGCAAAAGCTCGGTTCAGGCGTTGTGGTGCTGGGAACGAGTGCGGACGGCACTGTGGCTCTCGTTGCGGCAGTCACCAAGGATCTGACAAAAAGAATCCATGCAGGCAAGATCATTGAGCAGGTAAGTCAACGCGTGGGAGGACGTGGTGGGGGCCGACCGGACTTAGCCGAGGGAGGCGGAAAGTACTACGCCGAGCTGAACCAGGCGCTGGAAGACGTCTATGCGATTGTCGAAAAAATGCTTTGACCCGGCGGCGCCGGATGCTATACTCCGGGCCGCGCTGGAAACGTTCTTGTCACTGCGGGTTCTCCGCCCCACGGGCGGGTGCAGCTCTCCTTCCCCGAAAACAAACGTGTCGCCTTTCGCCTATTTATTGGTGGTAGTGGTGCTGCTGGGCGCGGTGCTCGGCGTGGGGTTGAAGTCCGCCCGGGCGGAGATCATCGCTTACACCGACAAGTCGGGCCGGCGCGTCTACGTGAACGTCGAGGACGAAGAGCTGCGCGCGGCTACGCTCAAGGGCGGGGTACCGGCGGCGCTCCAGTTGATGGAGCAGCGCCGGCAGGCGATGCCGGGCATCGACACCCACATCGATTTCACGGCCAAGCGCCACGCCATCGACCCGCGGCTCGTCCGCGCCATCATCCAGGTGGAGTCGGCCTGGAACCCCCGGGCCCGCTCCCGCAAGGGGGCGCAAGGGCTGATGCAGCTGATGCCGGACACGGGAGCGCGCTTCGGCGCCCGCGACCCCTTCGACCCCCGGCAGAACGTCTCGGCCGGCGTGCTCTACTTGCGCTACCTGCTCGACCGCTTCGAAAACGACGTCGAGCTGGCCCTGGCCGCCTACAACGCCGGGCCCACCGCGGTCGAAGGCGCCAACGGCGTGCCCCGCTACCGGGAAACCCAGCAGTACCTGGAGAAGGTCCAGACGCTCTACGGCCGGCTGCGCAGCCGCGTCGAAGGCACCGAGCGCATCTACCGGGTGGCCGACGACCAGGGACGCACCATCTTCACCAACGAATAAGGGAGGCGAAGGCTGGCACAGACTGGGATGGGCTCCGTGAAACGACCACAGGGGACGAACCAGGGGACGGTCGCAGCACTCGGGGCCGTTGTCGCCCTGCTGCTCGTGCCGCTCGTCGCCTTCTCCCAACCCACCAGCCGCAACGAGCGCCTCCGCATCGCCGAGCAGCAGTACGAGCGGGCCAACCGCCTGCGCGCCGACCTCGACGGCACCCCCGAAACCCAGCGCAAAGAGAAAGACTACCTGGAAATTGTGGCCCGCTACCGGCGGGTCTACGACGTCGCCCCTTTCAGCGCCCGGGCCGCCGACTCCCTGGCGGCCGCCGCCGAGATGTACCACGAGATGGGCAAGCGGTTCGGCGAGAAGTACTGGCAAGAGGCCATCAAGACCTACGAGTTCCTCCGCCGCGAGTATCCCCACAGCCGCTACCGCGACGACGCGCTCTTCAACGTCGCCCAGATTCAGCAGGTTTACTTGAATGACCCCAAGGTGGCGCAGGCGACTTACGAACAATTCCTCAAGGCCTATCCCACCTCGCGCCACGCCGCCAAGGCCCGCGAGCGCTTGAAAGAAATCGAAGTCGAGCAGGCGTCCGCCGCCAAAGCCGCCGAGAAGTTGCCCGAGAGGGCTGCGACGGCCGCCGCCCCCGGCGCGCGCGTCCAGGTCCGGAACATCCGCTACTGGAACGCCAAGAACTTCACGCGCGTCGTGCTCGACCTGGAAGGCGAAGTCGACTACCAGAAAGGCCGCGTGGCCAACCCCGACCGCATCTTCTTCGACCTGTTCAACACCGAAGTCAGCACGGTCTTGAGCGGGAAGAGCTTTGACGTCGAAGACGGCCTGCTCGACCGCATCCGCGTGGCCGAGAACCGCTCGGGCGTGACCCGGGTGGTGCTCGAGGTCACCGGCGCCGAAGACTATTCGGTCTTTTCCCTGCCCAATCCGTTCCGACTGGTGGTGGACATCCGCGGGCCGGCGCGCGCCGAGCTGGCGCGCAAGGCCGAGCCCGAGCCCGCCGCGCCCGCCAGCGAGAAGGCGGAGCCCCCGAAGAGCACCGCTGGCGCTGCCCTGCCGCAACCCCCGTCCGTCCCCCAGCCCACCCGCGAGGGCAACCACACCCTGACCCGCGCGCTCGGGCTTAAGGTGGGCCGCATCGTCATCGACCCCGGCCACGGCGGGCACGACACCGGCACCATCGGCCCCACCGGCTTCATGGAGAAAGACCTGTCGCTGGACGTGGCGCGGCGGCTGGGGAAGCTGCTGGTAGAACAGTTCGGCGCCGAGGTCGTCTACACCCGCGAGGACGACACCTACGTGCCGCTGGAGAACCGCACCGCGCTCGCCAACGAGAAGCAGGCCGACCTCTTCCTCTCCATCCACGCCAACTCCAGCCGCAAGAGCAGCGTGCGCGGCATCGAAACCTTTTACTTGAACGTCACCAACGACCCCGAGGCCCTGGAGCTGGCCTCCCGCGAGAACGCCCTGGCGCAAACGTCCGTGCACGAGCTCCAGGACATCGTCCGCAAGATCACCCGCAACGAGAAGCTGGCCGAGTCGCGCGAGCTGGCCCGGGGGATTCAGGAGAGCCTCTACAAGGAGCTGCGCAAGCGGAGCCGCGAGATCAAGAGCCGCGGGGTCAAGCAGGCCCCCTTCGTCGTGCTCATCGGGGCCAACATGCCCTCGGTGCTCGCCGAGGTGGCTTTCTTGAGCAACCGCGAAGACGAACAGCTCCTCAAGTCGCCCCAGGGCCGCCAAGCCGTGGCCGAAGCGCTGCTCGCCGGCATGACCGACTACATGAAGAGCCTGAACAGCGCCTCCTTCGCCCGGACTGACGAGAAGCCCGAGCCGCCCAACCCCGACTAGCCCTCACCCGCTGGTTTCCTTTGGCGGGCTGTATTACCATCGAAGCGGTGACCCGAATGCTTCCGCGCGCCCACTCCAAACTCTTTCTCGCAGGCGTCCTCCTGCTCGGGCTGCCGCTCGCCGCGGCGGCCCAGGCGCCGCTGCTGCCCGCCCAACTCGGCCCCTGGAAGAAAAGCAAACTAGAGTGGCAAATGGTTGCGGCACCGGAGCTCGAGCGGGTGGCGGGCGCGCAGGCCGCGTTACTGCGAGAGTACGGCGCTCAGCGCGCCGAGCAGGCGGGGTATTTCAACTACGGCGAGGGCGACGCCGGGTGGGGGGTCAAGGTGTACGAGATGAAAGACCGCAGCGGCGCCTACGGCGCCTTCACCCTCATCCGCGGACAGTTCGCTCGGCCCGTGAAGCTGGGGGAAGCTGGTGCTTGGGGAAGCGATGCCCATACTCGCTTCATGTATTGTTTTACGTTCTACCAAAGCAACTACTTGGTGCGGGTTTTTGCCCCTGACGACGATGCCGACGAACTAGCTCGGCTGGCTGATTACCTGCGCGTCCAGGCCGGGCCGCAGCCGTCGCTGCCTACTCTCCCCCGGTACTTGCCTCGGGAGGGCTTTGTTGAAGGCTCCGACCGCTATCTGCTCGGCCCGTTGGCGCTGGCGGAAGTCGCGCCGCTCGCCCCGGGCGACTGGGCGGGCTTCGCCTACGGGGCCGAGGCCGAGCTAGGGCGCTACCGGGTGGTCGGCGGCGAGGCTATTCTACTGCTCCTAAGCTATCCCACTCCCCAGATTGCCGCCGCGCGCCTGCGCGACTTCGAGCGCTTTTTCAACCTCAACGAAGAGGGCGACTCGCAGCGCCGGCTCGTTTTTGCCAAGCGCAACGGCGCCCTGGTCGTGCTCGTTTCCGACGTGAGCTCAGCCATGCAAGCCGCCGTCTTGCTCGACCGGGTGCGTTACGAGGTGGATATCTCCTGGAGCGAGACCTCTCCCCCTCGGGCCGAGCCTCACTGGGCCGTCACCATGGTCAACCTCTTCCTGGGGACGGGGCTGTTCGTGGTCTATGCCTTCCTGTCAGCGCTGGCCTTTGGGGCCGTGCGGGTGCTCATCCAGCGCCTGCTGCCGGGGAAGGTCTTCGATCGGCCCGAGGACACGGAAATCATCCGGCTGGATTTGAGCCTCAAGCGCTAACACCTTTTCCTGCAAAGACTTAGGCGAAGAAGATGTTCGGGACACTCTCATGCCCGCCCGCCTAACATATTGAAAACAAAAGGAAAAGAAAGGCCGCCCCGCTGCCAGTTTCCCCTTGACACAACCCCTATACCCTCTCTAGACTCCCTCCCGTAAAGAGGTTGGCCCAACCGCGCACTGGGCCATACCTACTTTCCCCCAGAGGCTCCCCGGCAACGGGGAGCTTTTGGTTTTTGTGGGGCTGGCGCGCAATCACCGGCGAGACCCCTCGGCTACGCTCGGGACAAGCGCCGGTGCCACGAGGGGTCTTGACTAGCGCCCGGCGGGCTGCTTGTTCAGCTTGGGTGCGAACTGCTGGCGGAACTTCTCGACCTTCGGCGCGATGACGACCCGGCAGTAGGGCTGCGCGGGGTTGTTCAAGTAGTAGTCCTGGTGATACGCCTCGGCCGGGTAGAACTCGGTCGCGGCCGCAATCTCGGTGACGATGGGACTCTTGTAGTAGCCGGAAGCCCCGAGGGCGGCTTTCGACTTCTCCGCCGCCTGCCGCTGCGCGTCGCTGTGGTAGAAAATGGCCGACCGGTACTGCGTGCCGGCGTCATTCCCCTGGCGGTTCAGCGTCGTTGGGTCGTGCGTCTTCCAGAAAACCTCCAGCAGCTCCTCGTAGCTGATAACCGCCGGGTCGAAAGTAATCTGGATGGCCTCGGCGTGCCCGGTGCGTCCCGTGCACACCTGCTCGTAGGTGGGATTCGGGACCGTCCCGCCGGTGTAACCCGAGGCGATCTTTTCGACTCCTTGGAGCTCCCGGAAGACCGCCTCCACGCACCAGAAGCAGCCCGCCCCGAACGTCGCCCGTTCCCTCTCGCCCATGTTTCCATCCTACCCGGCTCCGGCCAAAGCTGGCTAGTGCCGTTCCAACTTTTTCCGCCTAACTCCTTACGGCCCTATTCGCAGCGACTGTGCAACCTCCCGCTCTGCTGAGATAGCTCCACCCAGTTGGAACGGCACTAGCCCTTTCTCCCGAGGCCGTGCTAACTTATGAACGGGCCGGCGTAGCTCAGTGGTAGAGCAGCCGATTCGTAATCGGCAGGTCATCGGTTCAAGTCCGATCGCCGGCTCCACGCTTTTCCACTCGGGCGAGGCGCCATGAACCTGAAACGCTCGTTGCTGGCTCTTCTTCTCTTGCCAGCCCTCTCGTGGCCGATTGCGCTCGGGACTGCAAGCGCCCAAGCCGTCGCCTCTTCTTCCAAGCCGGCGGGCGCCGGCCTTTACATCCCGCCGAGCTGCCAGGGCCGGCCGCTCGCCGCCAATCCTTCGCCGGGCACAGCCAAGGCCACTCTCAAGCCCAGCCCTCCGCTCACCACCGCCCAGCAGTCGCAGGTTTTTCAAGGACTCGTCAACGCCATCAACGACCTCTACGTCTACCCCGACTTCAACGGGCGCGACTGGCCGGGCCTCGTCGCTCGCACCCGCGCCCGCGTCGAAAGCGGCCTGGAGACCGAGACCTTCTACGCCGAGTTGCAGAAGCTCGTCTCGGAGCTCGGCGACGAGCATTCCTACTTCCTCTCCCCGGCCCGGGTGGCCGAGGACGAAGCCCGGCTCGTCGGCAGGCGCGATTTCGTCGGCGTGGGTCTCTTGATGATGCCCCTGCTCGAAAAAAGCCGCGTCACCATCCTCGCCGTCTTCCCGGAGTCTTCGGCCCTGCACGGCGGCTTGAAACCGCACGACAGCATCCTCGCCGTGGACGGCATCCCGCTGGTCGAAAACGGGAAGTCCTACCCCGAGCGCATCCTGGGGCCCGAGTGCAGCGCCCCGGTATTCACCGTCGAGTCCCCCGGCCAGGCCGCGCGTCGCCTGACCCTGGTCCGCCACCGCCAGTCGGCCGCGCTGCCCGTTGATGCGCGCCTCGTGCCCACCACCGACAGCTCCCGCATCGGCTACATCTTCCTCCCCACCTTCCTCGACAAGACGATTCCCGACAAGGTCAAGCGCGCGCTACAGGAGTTCGGCCCGCTCGACGCCCTGATTCTCGACAACCGCATGAACGGCGGCGGCTCGAGCTCTGTCCTGATGCCCATCTTGAGCCACTTCGCCTCGGGCACGCTCGGGCATTTCGTCAAGCGCGCCGCCCGGCGCCCGCTGGAAGTCACTCCCGACCCGGTCCACAACTCGCAGACCGTCCCCCTGGTGATCCTGGTGAGCAAGAACACGGTCAGTTACGCGGAGGTCTTCTCCGGCTCGCTGCAGGACACCGGCCGCGCCCGGCTGGTGGGGCAGACTACCAAAGGCAACGTGGAAACGCTGCACGCTGCCACCTTCGCCGACGGCTCCAAACTCTGGATCGCCGCCGAGCGCTTCGACCCGCGCGTCTCGCACGCCAACTGGGAAAACCAGGGAGTCAAGCCCGAGGTCGAGGTGCTCGCCGACTGGGACACCTTCACCTTTGCCAACGACCCCGGCGTCGCCGCCGCCGTCAGGCTCCTAGGGCACAAGTAGACATTTGCCGATCCGGCGCGGCTCGAATCCTTGCCCCGTCACGGCTGGACGATCTGGTTGCGGACAGCGTAGTGGACGAGCTCGGCGACCGAGTGCAGGTTCAGCTTGCGCATGATGTTGCCGCGGTGGGCTTCGGCGGTCTTGACGCTGATGCCGAGTCGCACGGCCACTTCCTTGTTGCTCTTCCCTTCCGCCAATAGTTGCACCACTTCGCGCTCGCGGGCGGTCAGGCGACCGAAGCGAGGCTGCAGTTCCGCGCCGGCTTCGCTCTTCAGGTAGCCCTCGAGCACCATCTGCGAAACCCGCGTGGTGAAGTACGGCTTGTGCTCGGCCAGCGCCGCGACCGCCGACACCAGCTCCCGCGCCGCATCCGACTTCAGGACGTAGCCGTGCACCCCCACCGCGAGCACTTGCCGCGCCATCTCTTCCGACTCGTGCATGGTCAGGATGAGAATCTCCGTGCGCGGCAGCGCTTGCAGGATCTGCCGGGCCGCCTCCAGGCCGTTCAGCTCGGGCATGCTGACGTCGAGCACGACGACGTCGGGTTTCTCGTGCCGCGTCCGCTCGACCGCTTCGCGCCCGGTGGCCGCCTCGGCGCACACCTCCCAGCCCGCCCGGGACTCAAGCAGCACCCGCAGCCCCTGCCGCACAATGTCGTGGTCATCCGCCACCAGGATGCGCACCGGCTTCACCCGACACCCTACCGCCCAGATTCGCACGCAATTCCCCGGCCAACTCTCTAAGCCCGGCTAATGCGTTGGAAACTAAGCGGGTCGGATAATCCCGGAAGGACACGGGCGAGGTTGCTTCCCGAAACGGGAGCCGTTTCACCCCAAACTTTCACGTTGGAGGTTTCAGCGCGGAAAGGGATACATCAGCCAGCCGAGCCCCACGCCGGCCAGCAGGAAGAGAACAAAGGTCCAGAGGAAGTACTTGGTGCGGTCGCGCCAGCCGCGCTTGCTCAAGAAGGCAAAGACGAGCGAAGTGAAAAAGGCGAAGAGCGCCATCGCCTCAATGTGGCTCAACACCAGCGCCGGGCCCTGCGGCTCCATCGCTACTCCTTCTTCCCCACGGCGACGTCGTAGGCGTCGAGCGCCGTGAGCAGGTTCAGCAAGCCGGCCGCCAGGAAGAAAACCGTCCCGTAGTCGCCCACGGCGCGGCTCAAGTACACCTGGCCCAGCCCCTGGAAGCGCGCGGCGAAAAACAGCAGCCCGGCGCCGAGGTCGCCGAC
>MEKM01000024.1 GCA_001766965.1 Acidobacteria bacterium RIFCSPHIGHO2_01_FULL_67_28
CCTCCGACCGCCTGCAAGCCGAGCGCGACCGCCACTGGGCCCGCTACGAAGGCCAGGCGCGCATGTGGGGAGGCCAGAACCGGCTGGCGGCCGACGCCATCGAGCTCTTCCAGGACGAGCGCAAAATGGTGGCCCTGGGAAGCGTCTCCGGACTCTTCTTCGAAGCCCCGAAGGACGAAAAGAAGATGGAGGCGGGGAAGCCAGAAGAACAAAAGCCGGAAGGGCAGAAGCCGGACGAAGCGAAAGCGGAAGAGCCGAAGCCGGCGTCGGCGCCGCGCGCAGTCACCGTCACTGCGGAGCGCTTCACCTATTGGGAGGCGGAGCGCCGCGGGCTGTTCGAAGAGAACGTGAAGGCCCGGAACGACTTCGGCGTGCTGACGGCGCCGCGCCTGGAAGTCTTCCTGACAGCCGGCGAGGGCAGCGGCTCCGAGAGCCTGGAGCGAGCGCGGGCCGAGGGCGGCGTTTTGATTGAGCAGCCTGACGGCCGGGCCACCAGCGAGCAGGCCGACTACCGCGCCGGCGAGCAGACGGTGACGCTGACGGGCGGTCCGCCGAAAGTGGTGGACGCCGAGCGCGGCACGGTCACCGGCGCTCAATTGACTTTGTTTTTGTCGGATGGTACGATTCGCGTGAATTCAGACGAGGGAACACGCACGGTCACGCGGCGCCGTTGGACACGATGAGTCATGTTGCAGTTGACCGCCGTCGACTTGAGCAAGTCCTATCGGGGCCGGAAAGTTGTTGACGGCGTCAGCCTGACCATCGCCCCGGGCGAAGTCATCGGCCTGCTGGGGCCGAACGGCGCCGGCAAGACCACCACCTTCCACATCCTCGTCGGCCTCACCCGGCCCGACGCCGGTCGCGTCACCCTGAACGGCACGGACTTGACGGATTTCCCCATGTACCTGCGGGCCCGGCACGGGCTCGGCTACCTGCCGCAGGAGCCTTCTGTCTTCCGCAAGCTGACGGTGGAGGAGAACATCCTGGCGGTGCTGGAAACTTTGCCCTTGAGCGGCGGCAAGCGCCGGGAGCGGCTGGAAGAGCTGCTCGGCCTGATGGGCCTGGCCCACCTGCGGCGGCACCCCTCCTACACCTTGTCGGGCGGGGAGCGGCGGCGCGTCGAGATCGCCCGCGCCCTGGTGATTTCGCCTTCTTTCATCCTGCTCGACGAGCCTTTCTCCGGCATCGACCCGGTCACCGTCCTCGACATCCAGAAGATCGTGCGCGACCTCCAGCGGCGCGGCATCGGCGTGCTGGTCACCGACCACAACGTGCGCGAGACCCTGCGGGTCACCGACCGCGCCTACATCATCCACAACGGTCGCATCTTCCGCAGCGGCACGCCGGAGGCGCTGGCGAGCGACCCCGAGGTGCGGCGCATCTACCTCGGTGACAACTTCCAGCTTCACTAGAGTCTGACCATGAGCTGGCTCGAGCCCAAACTGCAACTCAAAGTCGCCCAGAAGCAGATCCTCACCCCCGGGCTGGTCCAGATGGTCAGCCTGCTCCAGCTCAACAAGCTCGAGCTGCGCGAGATGATCGAGCAGGAGCTGATGCAGAACCCGGTGCTCGAGGAAGTGGCCGAGGACGGCCTGCCGCGCGAGCCCGAGGCCGGCGAGCGCGAAGCGGCCGAGGACGGCTTCGAGCGCGCCGAGCGCGAAGTGCCGCCCGAGGAGACCAAGGACCCCTTCGAAGACTTCGACATGAAAGCGGTCTTCGAAGAGTACATGGACGCCACCGACCGGCAGGGCGAGCGCGAAGAAATCGAGCGGCCCGCTTTCGAAAACTTCCTTTCGCCCCCGAGTACGCTGACCGATCACCTGGAGTGGCAGCTGGGGTTGGCGATGGCCTCCGACGAAGTGAAAGCCGCCGTCCGCGACATCATCGGCAACCTGAACGAGGACGGCTACCTGACGGCGACGCTGGAAGAGATCGCCTCGAGCGGCGGGCACGAGCCCGGCAACGTCGAGCAGGCGCTCAAGCTCGTCCAGGAGTTCGACCCGCTGGGCGTGGCCGCGCGCGACCTGCGCGAATGCCTGCTCCTGCAGCTCCACACCCTGGCCCCGGAGAACACCCTGGCGCAGCAGATCGTCAGCGACCACCTGAAGCAGGTGCAGAACAAGCAGTTCCGGGAGTTGAGCCGGGCGCTGAACCGGCCCTTGCCGGCCGTGCTGGCCGCCATCGAAGTGATCAAGCGGCTCGACCCGCGCCCGGGGCTGCGCTACAACCGCGCCAACCCCACGTTGATCGAGCCGGATGTCTTCATCGTCAAGACGGGGACTGACTACCAGGTGCTGCTCAACGAGGACGAGCTGCCGCAGCTGCGCTTGAGCCCGCTCTACCGCCGCCTGCTCGACCGCCGCGCCGCCACCCCCGACGTGCGCAACTACGTGCGCGAGCGTTTTGCCTCCGCCATGCAATTGCTGAAGAACATCGAGCAGCGCAAGCACACCATCCAGCGCGTCTGCGAAATCGTGGTCGAGCGCCAGCGCGACTTCCTCGACCGCGGCCCCGACCACCTGAAGCCGCTGATGATCAAAGAGGTGGCCGAGGAAGTGGGCGTGCACCCTTCCACCGTCAGCCGCGCCGTGGCCAACAAGTACGCCCACACCCCGCAGGGGGTGATGGAGCTGCGGTCGTTTTTCTCCGAGGCGGTCGGGGGTGCTTCCGGCGCCGACACCTCGCTCGCCACCCTGAAGCGCCGCGTGCGCAAGATGATTGAAGAGGAAGACGCGGCCCACCCGCTCACCGACGACCGCATCGCCCAGCGGCTGGCCGCCGAAGGCATCCGCGTCACCCGGCGCACGGTGGCCAAGTACCGCGAAGACATGAAAATCCCCAGCACCCACCAGCGCCGGGTGAAGATGTAGTTCTCCCCCTTATGCCCCACCCGCGCCGCCGTTCGCGAGGAACGGCCGGGAAGAGCCGCCGGCCCCCGGCCCGCCTGCGCGCCGCCCCGCTCGTCATCCTGACCGGCTTGAGCGGCTCGGGGAAGGGTTCGCTGCTGAAGACCTTCGAAGACCTGGGCTACTACTGCGTGGACAACCTGCCTGTTCCTCTTATTCCGACTTTCGCCGACCTCTACGTGAAGACAGAAGAAGAAGTCCAGCGGGCGGCGCTGGTGGTGGACATCCGCGAGGGACGGGGATTGAAGGGATTGCCGCGGCTGCTCGAGAGCCTGCGGCGGCGGCTGCCGGTGACGGTGATCTTCCTGGAGGCGAGCGACTCGGCGCTGCTGCGGCGCTTCAGCGAGACGCGCCGCCCCCACCCGCTGGGCGCCGACCTGCCGGTGCGCGAAGGCATCCGGCGGGAGCGCGTCCTGCTCGAGCCCATCCGCGCGCTGGCCGACCTGGTGATCGACACGACCCGCTTCACGCCGCACGAGCTGCGCCGGCTGGTGACGGAGCGGTTTGCGGCCACCGGCCGGCGGCGGGCGCTGCTGGTGTCGCTGGTGAGTTTCGGCTACCGCTACGGGGTGCCGCCCGACGCCGACTTGGTCTTCGACGTGCGCTTCCTCCCCAACCCCAACTTCGTGCCCGCCTACAAGCCGCTCACGGGGAAGGACCCGCGGGTGGCGCGCTACGTCCTGTCTTTTCCGCAGACGCGCGAGTTCATCAGCCGCATCACGCGCCTGCTCGCCTACCTGATGCCGCACTACCAGCGCGAGGGCAAGAGCTACCTGACCATCGCCTTCGGCTGCACCGGCGGGCGGCACCGCTCGGTCACCATCGCCCGGACCCTGGGCCGCCGCCTGGCCCGCAGCGGCTACCGGCCGGTGCTCAATCACCGCGATTTACCGAAGGCCGCGCAGGGTTGACTTTCTGGCGGACCTCTCCCTATTGTAGGAGGTTTGCGATCGGGCTTCGGCCCGGAAAAGAGCGCCCGCACTCATGCACAACCTGGGACGCTTGTTCAGCTACGTTCGCCCGCACCGGGTGTGGCTGGTGACGGGGGGAGCCCTGATGATTCTGGTCGGACTCCTGGAAGGCGCCACGGCGCTGTTGGTGGGCCCGCTCCTCCAGCTCGTGCTCGAGCCGACCGCCGCCCGCCAGGACATTGTGCTCCTCGAGCTGCGTTACCTGAACCGCACCTACTACCTCCAGGACATCTTCCCGCTGCCGGTGGCCACCGCCGCTTCGCTAGTGGTCGGCGCGATCGTCCTGGTCTACGCCGTCAAGGCGGTGAGCGAGTACCTGGGGGAGTACAGCGTGCACCGGCTGGGCCAGTCGGTGGTGATGGACCTGCGCAACGACGTGTACGCCCGCACCCTGCGGCAGTCGTTGAGCTTCTTCCACCGGCAGACCACCGGCAAGCTGATGTCCACCGCCATCAACGACATTGACCGCGTCCAGCTCGCCGTTTCACATGTGCTCACCGATTTCTTCCGCCAGGCCTTCACCCTGCCAGTGCTGCTCGTGCTCGTGTTCCTGCTCGACTGGCGGCTGGCGCTGCTGTGCTTCGTGACCGTGCCGCTCATCGTGGTGCCGGTCGCGGCCATCGGGCGCCGGGTCCGGCGCTTGAGCCGGCAGGCGCAGGAAGAGCTGGCGGGCCTGAACGACGCCTTGCAGGAGACCTACAGCGGCGTGCGCATCGTCCAAGCGTTCGGCAGCGAAGGCTTTGAGGTCGAGCGCTTCCGCGGCCGCGCCCGGCGGCTCTTCGACACCAACCTCCGCTGGGTGCGTTACTTCGCCCTGGGGTCGCCGCTGATGGAAGTGCTGGGGGCGCTGACCATTGGCATCCTCCTGCTCTATGCCCGCGAGCGCATCCAGGCCGGGGCTCTCGCGGCCACGATGATGGGGGCGTTCGTGGTGGCGCTCATCAAGGTCTACCAGCCGGTCAAGCGCCTGGCCGGCATCTACAGCCTCTTCCAGCAGGCCCTGGGGGCCTCCGAAAAGGTCTTCGAGCTGCTCGACCACCGCGAGGAAGTGCGAGAAAAGCCGGGGGCGCCAGCCCTCGCGCCCTTCCGCGAGCGCATCGAGTTCGACCGGGTCAGCTTCGCCTACGACAGCGCCCAGCCGCTCCTGTGCGACATCTCCTTTGCGGCGCGCGCCGGCCAAGTGGTGGCCCTGGTGGGCTCGAGCGGGGTGGGGAAGACGACGCTGGTGAACTTGCTGCCGCGCTTCTTCGACGTCAGCGGCGGCTCGATCCGCATCGATGGGCGCGACATCCGCGAGGTCAGCCTGGCCTCCCTGCGGGCCCAGATCGGCATCGTCACCCAGGAAACCGTGCTCTTCAACGACAGCGTGGCTGCGAACATCCGCTACGGCGGCCGCCAAGCCTCCGACCGCGAGCTGCGGCGGGCGGCCGAGGCCGCTCTGGCGCTCGAGTTCATCGAGCAGCTTCCTCGCGGCTACGACACCGGCATCGGCGAGCGCGGCGTGCGCTTGAGCGGCGGACAGCGGCAGCGGGTGGCCATCGCCCGCGCCTTGCTCAAGAACGCCCCCATCCTGATTCTTGACGAGGCCACCTCGGAGCTCGACGCCGAATCCGAGCTCCTGGTGCAGCGGGCGCTGGCCAACCTAATGCAGGGCCGCACCGTCTTCGTGATCGCCCACCGGCTCTCCACCATCCGCCGCGCCGACACCATCATGGTGCTCGAGGACGGCGCCATCCGCGAAGTGGGCACGCACCAGCAACTGCTCGCCCGCGGCGGCCTCTACCAGCGCCTCTACGACTTGCAGTTCGTCGACTTGGACGCGCCTCCGCGCGTCGCCGCCCCGGAGCCGGCCTAGCCATGGTGCGCAGCATGACCGGATTCGCCCAGGCGCAGGGGGAAGAGGGCGCCTGGACTTTGGCGGTCACCGTCAAGGCTTTGAACCACCGCTTCCTCGACCTGCACCTGCGCCTGCCGGGCGAACTCGAGCCGCTCGAGCCGCGCCTGCGCGACCTGATCCGCGCCCGCGTCGGCCGCGGCCACCTCGAGGTCCAGTTCCAGGTCGAGTCCCGCGGGCGGCGCCCCTTGCAGGCGGACGAGGATTTTGTACGCAGCTACCTGGAGCTGTACAACCAGCTCCGCCGCGAGCACAACTTGAGCGGCGAGCCCGACCTGATGGGCGTGCTGCGCCTGCCGGGGGTGTTGCGCGCCGGCGAGCGCAGCCCGGCGCCGGAAGAGTCCGGGCGCCTGGCGGGGTTGGCCGAGCGCGCGCTCACCGAAGCGTTGGGGCGGCTGAACGAGATGCGCGGCGCCGAGGGCGCCGCTCTGGAGCGCGAGCTGCGCGAGCGCCTGCGGCAGATCGGCGAGGAGCAGAAGAAGCTCGTCCGGCTGGGCGAGCGCGCCCTGCCCGCTTACCACAAGCGGCTCACCGAGCGCTTGCAGGAGCTGCTCGGCCAGATCCCGCTCGACCCCGCGCGGCTCGCCCAGGAGGCCGCCTACCTCGCCGAGCGCAGCGACGTCAGCGAAGAGCTCACGCGCCTCGCCAGCCACGCCCAGCAGTTCGCCCATCTGCTCGACTCCGACGGCACCCTGGGCAAGCAGCTCGACTTCCTCCTCCAGGAGATGAACCGCGAAACCAACACCATCCTCTCGAAGACCTCCGGGCTCCAGGCCGACGGGCTGGAGATGACCCGGCTGGGCCTCGAGATCAAAGCCCAGATCGAGCGCCTGCGCGAGCAGGTGCAGAACGTGGAGTGAGCGGTGGGCGCCGGACACGGCCAGCTCTTCGTCGTCTCGGGGCCCTCGGGCTCGGGGAAGAGCACCGTCGTGGCCCACGTGGTGCGCACCGTGCCGGACATGATTTTTTCCGTGTCCTACACCACGCGACCCCCGCGGACGGGCGAACAGGACGGGCGCGACTACCGCTTCGTCACCCGCGCCGCCTTCGAGCAGATGCTCGCCCGGAGCGAGTTCCTGGAGCACGCCGAGGTCTTCGGCAACTACTACGGCACCCACCAGAGCGTGCTGGCCGCGGCGGCGCGGCAGCAGAAAGACGTGGTGCTCGACATCGACGTCGAGGGCACGCGCCAGGTGAAGTCGCGGCTGGCGGATGCGGTGGCCGTTCTCCTGCTCCCGCCCTCCGCCCAGGAGCTGGAGCAGCGCCTGCGGGCGCGCGCGCTGGACACGGCGGAAGGCATGCGGCAGCGCCTCGAGCGCGCCCGGCACGAAATCGAGAACTACGGCATCTATGACTACCTGGTGGTGAACCGCGTGCTGGCCGAGACCTGCGCTGCGGTCGAGGCTATCGTCCAGGCCGAGCGCCTCCGCCGCGCCGGCCGGCCGCCCGGCTCCGGTGAGGCCCGCGACTGGGAAGCGCGGGCGGCCGCCGCCCGCCGGGACAACAACAAAAGCCAAGTTTCCGCTATACTAGAGACCTTCGGAGCTCAACGGCCATGATTTCAGTGGACAAGATCGAGAGCAAGTTCACCTTCGTGCTCGCCGCCGCCCAGCGCGCCCGGCAACTGCAAGGAGGCGCCAAGCCCCTGGTCGAGACGCAGGCCCGCAAGGCCACGCGCATCGCCATGGAAGAAGTGGTCGCCGGGCGGGTGCCCTTCGACCTGCCGGGGGTGGAAGGCGAGGACGAGGACAGCAAGGGCAAGAAGAAGGCCAGGCGCGCCGCTAAGCCCGAATCGGGCAAGTAAGCGGCTATCACCATGAAAATCGCCCTGGGCGTGAGCGGCTGCATCGCCGCCTACAAGGCGGCGGAGCTGGTGCGGCAGCTCCAGCAAGAGGGTCTTGCCGTCCAGGTGGTGATGACCCGGCACGCGCAGGAGTTCATCCGCCCGCTCACCTTCGCCGCGCTCACCGGCAAGAAGGTCATCACCGAGATGTTCGAGGCGGGCGGCGGCGCGCCCGCGAACCTCGAGAGCGCCATCGAGCACATCGGGGTGGCGCAGGAGATCGAAGCGCTGCTCATCGCCCCGGCCACCGCCAATGTCATCGGCAAGCTCGCCAACGGCATCGCCGACGACTTCCTCACCACGCTTTACCTTGCCACCAAGGCCCCGCTCATTCTCGCCCCGGCGATGAACGTGCAGATGTGGGAACACCCGACGGTGCAGGCGAACCTCCAGCGGCTTCGCGAGCGCGGCGCCGTCGTGGTCGAGCCGGATGAAGGCTATCTCGCCTGCGGGATGACCGGCCCCGGGCGGCTGGCGAGCGCCGAGAGCATCCTCGCCAAGGTGCGCGCCGTGCTCGGCCTCAAGCGCGATCTGACCGCCGAAACGGTGCTCGTCACCGCGGGGCCGACCTGCGAGGACATTGACCCGGTGCGCACCCTCACCAACCGCTCCTCCGGCCGCATGGGCTATGCCCTGGCTGAAGCAGCGCAGCGGCGCGGAGCGCGCGTGATTCTCGTGAGCGGGCCGACGGCGCTCGAGCCGCCCGCCGCCGTCGAAGTCGAAAACGTGCGCACCACCGAAGAGATGCGCCGCGCAGTGAAGGCCCACCTCGCCGAAGCGAGCGTCATCATCAAGGCGGCGGCGGTGGTGGACTTCCGCCCGGCCGAGGTGGCGAAGCAGAAGATCAAGCGCGGCCGGGCCCCGCTCACGCTCGCGCTCGAGCCCACGGCCGACCTGCTCGAAGAAATCACCGCCGCCCCGGGCGCGCGGCTCGTGGTGGGCTTCGCGGCGGAAACCGAAAACGTGGTCGAGAACGCCCGCGCCAAGCTGAAGGCGAAGAAGCTCGACCTGATGGTGGCGAACGACGTCACCCAGAACGGCGCCGGCTTTGACGTCGAGACCAACATCGTCACCATCCTTACCCGCGACGGCCAGGAGATTCCTCTGCCCAAGATGACGAAACAGCAGGTGGCCCACCGCATCCTCGACGAAGTCGCGCGCCTGCGGGGCGCCCGCGGATGAAGGGCGAGCCTGCAGGGCGAGCCCGCGAAGAATCTTTTTCCCGTCAACTGCGCGCCCGGCTGGAGTTCTACGAAGAGCTGGGCCTGACCCCTTTCTATCGCCGCGCTGCCGCGCGCCCGGCGGCGCCGCCGCCCGCGGCGGCTCCGCGCGTTGCCGCCCGTGAGCCGGTGGCGGCCGCGCCTTCGGCCGAGGCGGTGCTGCGCCCGGCGCTCTCGCTCTTCGGGGAAGCCCCGGGGCGGGTCGAAGGCGACACGCTGGAGCGGGTGCGCGCCGACCTGGGCGACTGCCAGCGCTGCCAGCTGGCGCCGCACCGCCGCACCATCGTCTTCGGCGCCGGCAACCCGCGCGCCGAGCTGGTTTTCGTCGGGGAAGCGCCGGGCGCCGACGAAGACGCGCAGGGCTTGCCCTTCGTCGGCCGCGCCGGGCAGCTGCTGACGCACTGGATCGAATCGCTCAAGATGAAGCGCGAGGACGTCTACATCTGCAACGTCATCAAGTGCCGCCCGCCCGGCAACCGCAGCCCGGAGCGGGAAGAGATCGAGACCTGCTCGCCGTTCCTGCTGCGCCAGCTCGACGTCATCCGCCCGCGGCTGATCTGCTGTCTCGGCAGCGTGGCTTTGCAGACGCTGCTCGGGAAGGCGGTCGCCATCACGCGGGTGCGCGGGCAGTTCTACGACTACCGCGGCACCAAGCTCTTCGCCACCTTCCATCCCGCTTACCTGCTGCGCAACCCCAACGCCAACCGCCAGGTGCAGGAAGACCTGCGCAAGATCCGTCAGTTCCTCGGCTAGCGCTCGCCATGGCCGCCTATTGTGACGTGGCGGTTCCCGTCCCGCTGCCCGACACCTTCACCTACCGGATTCCGCCGGCGCTCGCGGGGCAGGTGGCGGTGGGCGGGCGCGTGGTGGTGCCGTTCCGGCAGCGGAAGCTTGTCGGGGTGGTGACGGCGCTGGCCGAGACGCCGCGGGTCAAGGGTCCTCTCAAAGACGTCCACGAAGTCCTGGACGCGGAACCGTTGCTCTCACCGGCGTTGCAGGAGCTAGCCCGCTGGGTGGCGGACTACTACCTGGCCCCGCCCGGCGAGGTCTACCGCGCCCTGCTGCCGCTGCACAGCGAGTTCGCCGCGCGCGAGCGGGCGCGGCTGCGCCCGCTGGGAGTGGAGCGCCTCGTTGAACTGGAGGCGAAAGAAGAGCGGAGCGCCGGCGAACAGGCCGAGCACGAGATCCTGCGACGCCTGCGCAGCGCCAAGCCGCGCAACGTGGCGCGGCTGGTGAAGGGCGTCGCCGACGGCCGCCGTCTGCTGGGGCGGCTGCGGCGGCAAGGGTTGCTCGAAGTGGCGTACGAGGTGCGCCGGCGCGCCGAAAAGCCCGCGGCGCCGTTGCTGTTTGAAGGCGACTGGGCGGGCGGCCCGCCGCCCGTGCTCACCGGCGAGCAGGAGCGGGCGCTCGAAGAAATCGAGCGGCGGCTGGCCGAGGGCCGCTTCGCCACCGTGCTGCTCCAGGGCGTAACCGGGAGCGGCAAGACGGAAGTCTATTCCCGCGCCATCCAGTCCTGCCTCGCCCGCGAGCGCACGGCGCTCTTGCTGGTGCCGGAGATCGCGCTGACGCCAGCGGTGGCCGAGCTCTTTGCCGCGCGCTTTGGCGACCGCGTGGCGGTGCTGCACAGCGGTCTGACACCGCGGGAGCGCTCGACCCAGTGGTGGCGGCTGCGGCGGGGCGAGGCGCTAGTGGCGGTGGGGACGCGCTCGGCGGTCTTCGCCCCGCTTGAAAACCTGGGCGTTGTCATCGTGGACGAGGAGCAGGACGCGAGCTACAAGCAGGGCGAGACGCCCCGCTACCACGGCCGCGACACCGCCGTGGTGCGCGCCAAGCTCGAGGGCGCCGTGGCCCTGCTGGGCTCGGCGACCCCCGCGCTCGAAACCAGCTACCACGCCCGCTCGGGGCGCTACCAGCGCCTCGGGCTCGAGAGTCGCGTGGGGCCCGAAGGCTCGGGGCGGCCGCTCGCCACCGTGCGCGTCATCGACATGCGCGCCGAGTTCCTGGAGACGAAGAAGGCGGCGCTCTTCTCGCGGGCACTCGCGGGGGGCATCGAGCGGGCGTTGAGCGCGGGCGGCCAGGCGCTGGTGCTCTTGAACCGGCGCGGCTACGCGAACTTCCTCCTCTGCCGCAAGTGCGGCGCCACCGTGCAGTGCGCCAATTGCAGCATCGCGCTGACGTTTCACCGCGGGCGCGGCCGGCTCATCTGCCACTACTGTGGTTTTGCGCGCGGCGTGCCCAAAGCCTGTGAGAAGTGCGGCAGCGAGCACGTCCAGTTCGTCGGCGAGGGCGCGGAGAAAGTGGAAGAAGCGGTGCGGCAGGCCTTCCCGGGGGCGCGGGTGGCGCGGCTCGACCGCGACGTCGCCGCCGGCTCGGCCCGCCGGGGCGAGCAGATCCTGCGCCGCTTCGTCCGCGGCGAGCTCGACGTGCTGGTGGGCACGCAGATGATCGCCAAGGGGCACGACTTCCAGGGGGTGACGCTGGTGGGGGTGGTCTCGGCCGACGTCATCCTGGGCCTGCCGGACTTCCGCGCAGCCGAGCGGACGTTCCAGCTCCTGACGCAGGTGGCGGGGCGCGCCGGGCGCGGCGAGCTCCCGGGCGAGGTACTGGTGCAGACCTACTACCCTGACCACTACGCCGTGCGCTTCGGCGCGGCGCAGGACTACGACGGCTTCTACGAGCAGGAGCTGCGCTTCCGGCGGCTGCTGCACTACCCGCCCTTCACGGCGCTGGCGAACCTGGTAGTCCGCGACCGGCAACTCGACGCCGCCGTGCGCGCGGCGCGGCAGGTGCAGGAGTTCTTTCAAGCGCGGCGCGCCCCCGAAGTGAAAGTGCTCGG
>MEKM01000025.1 GCA_001766965.1 Acidobacteria bacterium RIFCSPHIGHO2_01_FULL_67_28
ACCTGGCGGTCATCCCGCTGGGAAGCCCTACCATGGCCGCGCTCATACCAACAGGGCTTTCTCCCCGCGGCATCGCGGTGGCCGTCGTGGCGGAGGGGCCGGCGCCGCGCTCGGCTGGCGCCGTTCCCGGGAAGAACCCCGCCGCCCCCGTGCTAGAATCCACGGCGAGGCGGCCAGCCGGGCGCCGCCTTTCCGGTCAGCCATGAAGCTGCTCGACCGCTACATCCTCCGCGAAATCCTGGGCTACGCCCTGCTGGGGCTCGGCGTTTTCCTCTTCATTCTCATGACGCCGGAAGTGCTCCGCTTGAGCGAGCTGCTGGCGCAGGAAACCGTTACCTGGAGCCAGATGGGCCGCCTCTTCTTGAGCGTGCTGCCCGAAAAACTGGCCTGGGCCATCCCCTTGAGCGTCCTGACCGGCCTGCTGATGGGGATGAGCCGGCTGGCGGCCGACAGCGAAGTCATCGCCCTGCACGCGGTGGGCGTGGGGCAAAGCCGGCTGCTGCGCCCGCTGCTGCTCTTTGCCGTCCTGGGGGCGGCGCTGACGGCGCTCACCACGGTCTGGGGCGGGCCCGGGGGAGCGCGCGCACTGCGGGCCCTGCAAGCGGAGCTCGCCACCGGCCAGGTCTCCTACGAGCTCGAGCCGCGCGTCTTCGACGAGCGCTTCCCCAAGCGCATCCTCTACGTGCAGGACACCGAGCAGGGCGGGAGCCGTTGGCGCGGCGTCTTCCTGGCCGACGTCAGCGAGCCGATGAACCCCACGCTCACCGTGGCCGAGTCCGCCTTCGTGCTCCCCGACCCCGCAGGCCGCAGCCTCCTCCTGCAACTCTCGAATGGCAGCACCCACATCTACCTCGGGCGGGAGACCGAACGCTATTCGGTCTCCACCTTCGCCGAGAGCATCCTTGCCATGCCCCTGCCCACCAGCACCGCCAACCTGGAAGTTCGCCGGAACGCCGAGTTGGGTCTCCGCGAGCTCTGGGCCGCCAGCCAGCAGGGCCCGGGCTGGCGGACGCTGCGGGCCGACTTCCACCGCCGGCTCGCCCTGCCCGCCTCCTGCCTGCTCTTCGGCCTGGTGGCGTTGCCGATGGGGATGCTGGCCCAGCGCTCCGGCCGCGCCGTGGGGTTCGTCCTGGCCGTCGCCACCGCCCTGGCCTACTACTTCATCTTCCTGCTCGGGGACCGCCTGGGACGCCAGGGCGACCTCTGGCCCGGCCCGGGCGTCTGGCTCGCCAACGGCGCACTGCTCGTCGCGGGTCTATTCGCTCTTTCGCCCGCCTCCCGCTGGTTGGCCGCCCCCGCCCGGCTGACTGCACTCCTTGACCGCCTGCGCCCGCCGCAACCCGCCATCCCGCCTGCGCGGCCGGCGCCCTCGGCCCGGCCTTTCACGCCGGCGCCCGGCGATGGCGCCGGCCGCCGGCGTATGCCGCGCACACTGGACGTCTACGTTGTCCGCGGAGTGCTTTTCTACTTCTTCCTCCAACTCTCCGCCCTGGTCCTCATCTTCGCCCTCTTCACCATCCTGGAGATGGCCGACGACATCGCCGCCCGCAACATCCCCTGGTCGGTGGTCGGGCGCTTCCTCTGGTACCTGCTGCCGCAGCTGATTTACTGGATGGCGCCGCTGGCCCTGCTGCTCGGGGTGCTGGTCGAGCTGGCGCTCTTGAGCAAGCGGAATGAGCTCGTAGCCATCATGGGCGCCGGCATCAGCCTCTACCGCATCGCCGTCCCCATCGTCGTCCTCGGAGTCGGTCTCTCCGGGCTGCTGTTTTGGCTCGACCAGACCTACCTGCCCTACGCCAACCAGCGCCGGGAAGCCATCGGCAACCAAATCAAGGGCCGGCCGCCCCAGACCGTGCTGCAAGCCGAGCGTCGCTGGGTCTTCGGCGACCAGCCTCGCATCTATCACTTCGCCTACTTCGACCCGAGCGAGAAGCTCCTGGCCCGGCTGACGGTGGTTGACCTCGACCCCCAGACCTTCGGCGTCCGCCGCCGCCTCTACGGTCGCCGTGCCGCCTGGGACCCGCAAGCCGGCACCTGGGTCTTCTCCAGCGGCTGGGACCGCTCCTTCGGCCTCGACAACAGCGTTTCCTTCCGCCCCCTGGCCAACGCCAGCTTCCCCGAGCTGACCGAAGGCCCCACGCACTTCCAGCGCGAGATTCGCGAGTCGGCGCAAATGAACGTCCGCGAATTGAGCGGCTACATCGGCGAGCTGCGCCAAAGCGGCCTCAATGTCACGCGCCTGCTCGTGCAATGGCACAAGAAGTTTTCCTTTCCTCTTATGGCTGCCATCATCGTTTTCCTGGGCTTCCCCTTCGGGCAACGCATGGGCAAACGAGGCGCGCTGGGCGGCCTGGCCGCCGGCATCGCCCTCGGCTTCACCTACTGGGTCTTGGGGACGGGAGTCTTCGAGGCGCTGGGGAACCTGGGTCTGCTGCCGCCGATCTTGGCCGCCTGGGGTGCGAACCTGGTTTTCGTTTTCGCTGGCCTCTACCTCATGCTGCAAATCGATACCTAGAGGCCTTCAAGAAACCTTAAAGTAACACTTTATCCCCGCTAGGCGGTCCGAGCCACGCCTTCTACCAGCCCCAATCTCTCTTTAATGGCCGCCTGCGCGGCCGCCAGGCGAGCCACCGGCACGCGGTAAGGCGAACAGCTTACATAGTTCAAGCCGATTTGGTGGCAGAACTCAACCGAGGCCGGGTCGCCCCCGTGCTCGCCGCAAATCCCCACCTTCAGGTTCGGCCGGGCGCGGCGACCAAGCTCCGTCCCCATCCGCACCAGCACACCCACCCCTTCGGCATCCAGCACCTGGAAGGGGTCATCCGCCAGGATGCCCAGTTGCTCGTACTCCCGGATGATACGTCCGGTGTCGTCACGGGAGAAGCCGAAGGTGGTCTGGGTCAGGTCGTTCGTCCCGAAGGAGAAGAACTGCGCCTCGGCCGCGATTTGGTCGGCCGTCACCGCCGCGCGGGGCAGCTCGATCATCGTCCCCACCAGGTACTCGACCCTGCGCTTCTTTTCGGCAAATACAGCCGCCGCCACCTTTTCGACGAGCTCCTTCTGCAGGGTCAGCTCCCGGACGTGTCCGACCAGGGGGATCATCACCTCGGGCAGCACCTTCACCCCTTCGGCCGCGACTTCGCACGCGGCCTCGAAGATCGCCCGGGCCTGCATTTCGGAAATCTCCGGGTAGCTTATTCCCAGGCGGCAGCCGCGGTGGCCGAGCATGGGATTGAACTCGTGCAGCTGCTCCACCCGCTCCAGGAGCCGTTCTTTTTCAGCTACTTCCCCGGTTTTCCCGGCCCCTTTCAGACGTTCGATCTCGACCATCAAAACCTCGCGCTTCGGCAAGAACTCGTGCAAGGGCGGATCGAGCAGCCGGATGGTGACCGGGAAGCCGTCCATTTCCCTGAACAATCCCTTGAAGTCCTCCCGCTGCATGGGGAGCAGCTTGGCCAGAGCCTGCCGGCGGCTGGCCTCGGTGTCTGCCAGGATCATCGCCTGGACGTGCGGCAGACGTTCCTCGGCGAAGAACATGTGCTCGGTGCGACACAGGCCGATGCCTTCGGCCCCGAAACGGCGGGCCACCTGGGCGTCGCGGGGGATGTCGGCGTTGGCCCGCACGCCGAGGCGCCGCTCGCGGTCGGCCCATTTCATGAACTCGGCGAACTCGCCCGTAGCCGGGTCGGGGTTGATGGTCCGGGCCTGGCCGAGGATGACCCGGCCGGTCGTCCCGTCGAGCGAGATCCAGTCGCCTTCCTTCACCCGGTGGCTGTCCACGCTGAAGACCCCTTCCGCTTCCTGGATGCGAATGGTTTCGCAGCCGGCCACGCAGCACTTCCCCATGCCGCGGGCCACCACCGCGGCGTGGCTCGTCATCCCACCGCGCGCCGTCAGGATGCCCGCGGCCGCGTCCATCCCATGGATATCGTCCGGGACGGTTTCCGCCCGCACCAGGATGACCGGCTCGGAGCGCCCCCGCAGGGCAGCCTCGTCCGCCGTGAAGACCACCTTCCCCACCGCCGCTCCCGGGGAGGCCGGCAGGCCCTTGGCGATCACCGTCAGCGGCTGCGAGTCGTCAATGATGGGGTGGAGGAGCTGCTCGAGCTGGGCAGGCTCGACCCGCATCACCGCCTCCCGCGGGGTGATGAGCTTCTCCTTCACCATGTCGTAGGCGATCTTGAGCGCGGCCCGCCCGGTGCGCTTGCCGGTGCGGGTTTGGAGCATGTAGAGCTTGCGGTCCTGGATGGTGTACTCGAAGTCCTGCATGTCGCGGTAGTGCCGCTCGAGCAGGCCCGCGATGCGGCGGAGCTGCCGGTAGGCTTCGGGCAGGAGCTTCTCCAGCTCGGCCACCGGCTGGGGCGTGCGGATGCCCGCCACCACGTCCTCCCCCTGGGCGTTCTGCAGGAACTCCCCGTAAAACTCCTTGGCGCCGGTCGAGGGGTTGCGGGTGAACCCGACCCCCGTGGCCGACCGCTCCCCCAGGTTCCCGAAGACCATCATTTGCACGTTCACGGCCGTGCCCAGCGACTCCGAGATCTTGTGCATCTTGCGGTAGGTGCGGGCGCGGGGATTGTTCCAGGAGCGGAAGACGGCGTCGCGCGCCAGGGCGAGCTGCCGGCGGGGCTCCTGGGGGAAAGGCTTACCCGTGCGCTCCTGGACGAGCTTATTGTAGCGGCGCACGACTTCGGCCAGCGCCTCGGCGGTCAGCTCGGTGTCGAGCCGCGCCCGGTTCTCCTTCTTCGCACCGTCGAAGAGGTGCTCGAACTCCTCCTTCTTGATGCCCAGCACAATGTTCCCGAACATTTGGATGAACCGGCGGTAGCAGTCCTGGGCGAAGCGCGGGTTCTGGGTGCGACGGGCGAGCACCTGCACGGTGTCGTCGTTCAAGCCGAGGTTCAGGATGGTGTCCATCATGCCGGGCATCGAGAACTTCGCCCCCGAACGCACCGAGACGAGCAGCGGGTTCGCCTTCGAGCCGAGCTCACAGCCGCTCATTTTCTCCAGGCGCTCGAGCGCCTGCTCCACCTGGCGCTCGATGAAGGGCCCGAGCCGGTTGCCGGCCTCGAAAAAATGTCGGCACGCCGACGTGGCGATGGTGAAACCGGGCGGCACGGGCAGCCTGGCGTTGGTCATTTCCGCCAGGCCGGCGCCTTTGCCCCCGAGCAGCTCCTTCATGTCGCCGCGCCCATCGGCCCGGCCGCCCCCGAAGAAGTAGACGAACTTCCCCTTGGGCGCTTTCGCGGGCTTTTTCGTGTGTTTCTTCGCCATGGTTCACTCCCTGGTCTTCGGGCCGACGGCGAGCTCCGCAAAGTCGGCCACGGTGGAAAACTCTTTCAAGAGGTGGGCCAGCAGGGCCAGCCGGTTTTCCCGCACCGCCTCATCTTTGGCCATCACCAACACGGTATCGAAGAAGCGGTCCACCTGCGGGCGCAGCGTGGCGATCTGCCGCAGGGCCTCCGGATACCGGTGCCTCTCCCGGAACTCGGCCACCCGGGACCGCAGCTTCAAGAAGCGGTCGTAGAGCTCCCGTTCCGCTCCGGCTTCGATGAGGTTGTTCTCGATGGGGCGGGCGGAGCGATCGGGCCCGCCGGCCTGCTCGAGGATGTTGCGGATGCGCTTGAAAGCGGCGGCTACCGGCTCGAAGTCCGGCGTCGGCCGCAGGGCCCGCAGGGCCGCGAGCCGGGCGCCCGCGTCCACGAGGTCGTCCCAACCAGCCGAGAACACAGCGTTGACCTCGTCGTAGGCGAAGCCCTTCCCTTCCCGGAAGAGATGCCGGGCGCGCTCTTCGAGGAAGCCGAGGACCGGAGCCGGGCTCGCCTCCCGCCCGGCCAGCCCGCTCCCGGCCAGGATGGTCATTGCCTCCCGGACGGCGGCGTCGAGCGAGAGGCGCAGGCCCATCTCGACGATGATCCGGACGATGCCGCTCCCGGCCCGGCGCAGAGCAAACGGGTCGCGCGAGCCCGTGGGCACGAGGCCCACGGCAAAGCAGGCGGCGACGCTGTCGAGCTTGTCGGCCATGGCCAGGGTGGCGCCCTCGAGCGTCCCGGGGAGAGAGTCCTCCGGCCCCACGGGCTTGTAGTGGTCGTGGATGGCGCAGGCGACCGCCTCCGGATCGCCCTGGGCGCGGGCGTACAAGCCTCCGACAACCCCCTGGAGCTCGGGGAACTCGCCGACCATTTCCGTGGTGAGATCGCACTTCGCAAGCTCGGCAGCCCGGGTAACGGCTGCAATGTCGGCACGCCGACCATCGGCCGACATTTCGCGCGCCAGCCAGCCTGCCAGCGCCTGCACACGCTCCACTTTCTTGCGGTAACTCCCGAGGCGCGACTCGAAAACCACTCCTTCGAGCAACGGCAGGCGCTCGGCGAGCTTCCGTTTCTGGTCGGCCTCCCAGAAGAAGCCGGCGTCCCGAAAGCGCGCCGCGAGCACCGCCTCGTGGTTCCGGCGGATCTCGCCCCCCGAGTCCCGGTCAAGGTCAATCACCACAAGGAAGTGCGGGGCAAGCGCGCCGCGAGCGTCCTCGACCGCAAAGTACTTCTGGTGGTGCCGCATCACCGTCACCAGCACCTCTTCGGGCAACGTCAAAAACTCCGCGGCGAACCCGCCCAGGAGCGCCGCCGGGTGCTCAACCATGTCCACGACCAGGTCCAGAAGCCCGGGATCGCACTTCTCCCGCAGGCGCAGCGGCTTGAGCAGGCGCGCGCACTCCTGCTCGATTCTCCTCCGCCGCTCCCCCGGCTCGACGACCACGCCGACCTGCCCAAGCCGTCGCCGGTAGTCAGCCAAACCCTTCACCGAAAGGGACCGGTTCGCCAGCGAGCGGTGGCCCCGGGTGGTTCGACCGCTGCGGACGCCCCCTAACTCGAACTCGACCACTCGCCCGTCGAACAAGGCCACGAGCCAGCGGATGGGGCGGATGAAGCGCAGACCCTGGGCCGAGGTCCAAACCATCGACCGGGGAAACTCGACTTGAGGAATCAGGGACGGGAGCAGCTCCGCCAGCACGGCTGATGTCGGCCTGCCGACCTTCCGGCTGACGGCGGCCACGTAGGCGCCCTTGGGCGTCTGCTTGATCTTCAAGTCCGAAACCTTGACGCCGAGCTTCGCGGCAAAGCTCTCTGCCGCTCGAGTGGGCTTCCCCGCCGCGTCGAAGGCCACGGCCTTCGGCGGGCCGACAACCTCTTCCGTCCGCGTCGGCTCGGCCGCTGCCAGGCGCGAGCAGGCAGCCACCAGCCGCCGAGGAGTGCCGAAGGTCTCGACCGGTTTTCCCTGGAGCAAGCCTCGGGCTTGGAGCTCGCGCTCAAGCAACTCTTTCAGACTGGCGCGGGCCCGCGGGAGCATCCAAGCGGGGATCTCCTCGCAGCCGATTTCAAGCAGGAACTCGCCGCTCATCGCCCGGGCTCCCGGCCGTACTTCTGGTGGAGGTAGAGCGCAGCGGCGCGGCAGGCCAGGCCGCGGATGCGCCCGATCAGGGCGGCGCGCTCGGTGGTCGAAATGGCGCCCCGGGCGTCGAGCAGGTTGAAGAGGTGCGAGCACTTGAGGCAAAGATCGTAGGCGGGAAGGACTGGAAACCGCTGCCGGGCCTCCACAGGGGCGTCCTTCGGGTACGCTTCGAGCAGGCGGCGGGCTTCCTGCTCGGACAGCTCGAATAGCCGCCGACAGGCCTCGACATCGGCCCACTCGAAGCCATAGGCCGAGGCCTGGCGCTCCTCTTCCAGGCGTAGCTCACCGTAGCGGCGAGCGTCGTTCCAGGCCAGGTCGAAGACGTTCCCCACACCTTGGAGGAAGGCGGCGATGCGCTCGAGCCCGTAGGTCAGCTCGACCGAAACCGGGTCGAGGTCGAGCCCGCCGCACTGCTGGAAGTAGGTGAACTGGGTGATCTCAAGACCATCAAGCATCACCTGCCAGCCGATCCCCCAGGCGCCGAGCGTGGGAGCTTCCCAGTTGTCTTCTTCGAAGCGGATGTCGTGCCGGCGCCGGTCGATCCCGAGGGCTTCGAGGCTGGCGAGATACACCTCCTGCACGTGGGCCGGGGCGGGCTTCAAGATGACCTGGAACTGGATGTGTTTGTAGAGCCGGTTCGGGTTGTCGCCGTAGCGGCCGTCGGACGGACGCCGGCTGGGCTGGACGTAGGCGACGCGGTAGGGGTCGGGGCCAAGGACACGGAAGAAAGTCTCCGGGTGCATCGTCCCCGCGCCGACCTCGAGGTCGTAGGGCTGCTGGATGACGCAGGCCTGGCCGGCCCAGAAGCGGCTCAACGCGAAGACCACCTCCTGGAACGACAGCCCGGCCCGCCTGGCGGTTTTTGGCTTACGCTTCTTCATCCAGCAATTCCCGTGTGGTCAGCTTCTTTTCGCTGTGGTATTCGATGACGTCGAGCAAGTACCGCCCCAATTCCCGGGCCCGACGCCGGTCCCAGCCTTCGGCCGGGAGCTTGCGCAAGGGACTCGCCAGCATGGCCAGGGCATCGGCCCGGCTCGCAGGGCTGATTTGCCGCAGGCCGGGGCGCCGGCAGCGCCGGCAGACGAGCAACCCGCGGTCGACGCTGGCGTAGGCCGGCTCGTCTCCAAGCGGCCGCCGGCAGCGGCTGCAAGCATCCAACGCCGGAAGCCACCCGGCCAGCCGCGTCATCCAAAGTTGAAAGTAGGTGAGCGGAAGCCACAGCGTCTCCTCTTTCTTGAACCCCTCGAGCACAGCCAGCAGCAACCGGAAAGCGCTGTCGGCCGGCTCGCGCTCGGGCAGAAGCAGCTCGGCCAGCTCGACCACCTGCCCCAGGGCCAGGCTGCGCTCGAGCTCGCCGCGCGTTTCCCAGTAGCCCTCGACCAGCTCGCTCTGCGAGAGCCGCACCAGCTCGCTCGCTTCGCGCTCGTAGAACCACAGCCGCACGTGGCTCAAGGGCTCGAGCGCCGCCCCGAAGCGCCGCCGCGAGCGCCGGGCGCTCGGAGCCAGGCCGCGGAGGCGTCCGTGACCGCGGCAAAAAAAACTCACCAGCTTGTCGGCCTCACCGAACGCCCGGCTACGGAGGATGATGGCGTCCGACTCTACCAGCGGCATAACAGGGTGTGAGGTCGGCGTGCCGACATCCGCAAGCGCGCGGCCCCCGCGAAACCCGGCAGCGTATCACAGCGGGCGCAGAGGAGCAAAGGAATCCTATTTAGAGTAAGACTAAATAATGAAATCCGCCGCCCTCTTCCCTCCCCCGGGGGGTTCGGCTAGAGTGGGCCCACGGGCGGAACCCCCATGCGCTTCGACGTCGTCGGCCTCGGGCTGAACGCCACCGACGTGGCGATCGAAGTCCCCGGCTACCCCGCCTTCAACAGCAAGGTGGAGTTCCTCTCCGCCGCGCGGCAGCCGGGCGGACAGGTGGCCACGGCGCTCACCGTCTGCCAGCGCTTCGGCCTGCGGACGAAATACATCGGGCGGGTGGGATCGGACGACGCCGGCCGCTTCCAGCTCGAAAGCCTCCGCCACGAGGGGCTCGACCTCACCGACACCCGCGTCGTCCCTGACTGCCCCAACCAGGCGGCCTACATCGTCATCGACAGGAAGACCGGCGAGCGCACCATCCTCTGGCGGCGCGACCCGCGGCTCGACATCCGACCCGAAGAGCTGCGCCCGGAGATGGTTCAGGAGGCGCGGCTGCTGCATGTCGACGGGCACGACACCGCCGCGGCGGCCCAGGCGGCCCGCTGGGCGCGGGAGGCGGACCTCCCGGTGACGGCCGACGTCGACAACATCTACCCCGGGCTGGAGGCCCTGCTCGAGGCCACCGACTACCTCATCAGCTCGGAGAGCTTCCCGGCCGCCTACACCGGCGAGAGCGATCTTTTCCGGGCGCTGCCTCGTATCCAGGAGAGGTACCCGGCGATGAAGCTGGTGGCGGCCACACTCGGGCGGGACGGCGTTCTCGGGCTCGCCGGCGGGCGGTTCCTCTACGAGCCCGCCTTCGAGGTCACCTGCCGGGACACGACGGGCGCGGGCGACGTCTTCCACGGGGCTTTCCTCTACGCGCTGCTCGAAGGCTGGCCGCTCGCGCGCGCGCTGACGTTCAGCAACGCGGTGGCGGGGCTGAACTGCACGGCCGTCGGGGCGCGGGGGGGCATCCCGACGGTGGCGGAGGCGGAGCGGTTGATGGCCCGTGGGAAGCGCCGGCTGCCGCGGTGGAGGGAGCTGCCGGCCGGAGAAATGCAGATCCCTCGCTCCGCTCGGGATGACAAACCGAGAAAGAAGGCAGTCCGATGATTCCGCTGCGGGACGCCAACCCGAGCAGCCGCACCCCGTGGGTGACCTTCCTGATCATCGGCCTGAACATCTTGGCCTTCCTCTACGAAGTGGCGCTGCCGGAGCCGCGGCTGGAGCAGCTCATCTTCACCATGGGGATGGTGCCGGCGCGGGTGACGGTCTTCCCCGCCGACCCGGCCATCACTTTCGGCGACGCCTTCCTGCCGCTTTTTTCGAGCATGTTCCTGCACGGCGGCTGGCTGCACCTCATTGGCAACATGTGGTTCTTGTGGATTTTCGGCGACAACATCGAAGACCGCCTGGGCCACCTGCGCTACCTGCTCTTTTACCTCGTCTGCGGGCTGGGCGCCGGCGTGGCGCACACGCTCTTCAACCTGAACTCGACCGTGCCGACCATCGGCGCCAGCGGCGCCGTGGCCGGGGTGCTGGGCGGCTATTTGCTGCTGTATCCCCACGCGCGGGTTCTGACGCTCATCCCG
>MEKM01000026.1 GCA_001766965.1 Acidobacteria bacterium RIFCSPHIGHO2_01_FULL_67_28
CCGCGTTTGTCATCCTGAGCGAAGCGAAGGATCTCAATCTAGCCGTCGCCGCAGGTTGAGATTCTTCGCTCCGCCCTGCGGCCTGGCTCCCGGCCGTTTCTCTCCGAGGGGCTCCGCTCAGAATGACAGAATAGTGTCGTGGCCTCCTTCTCGCTTTCCTGTTGCCTCGGCCCCAGACGCGGCATAGTATCTGGAGACTAGAGGCTAGAAGCAAGAGGCTTGGAGGGGGTGATGGCCTTCCAACCAAATCTCGGCAACGCCACTCGTGTCCTGTACGTTCTCGTCGGCGTCGGCTTCATCGCCATGGGGCTCTGGGCGCCCTGGCTGCGCGCGCCGTGGAACGTGGTGATGGACACGCTGGGCGTCATCGTCATCGTCGAAGGGGCGGTCGGGTTTTGACCGACCTGCTGGCTGCTCCGTCGGAGCAGCAAGAAGGCGGGGTAAGAACCGCTTGTCATTCTGAGCGGAGCCCCCCACGGCGAAACGGCTGGCGTGAACGTCGAGGGCGGAGCGAAGAATCTCAACCCTACGAGTCAGCACCGTTTGAGATTCTTCGCTTCGCGCAGAATGACAGAGGCAAGGTGGGGAGGCGTCCGTGGAATGGCTCCGGGCGATTGCGGAAGCGGTGGCGCTTTTCATTCTGCTCGTGCAGTTGCCCATCCCGCTCTTCTGGCTCTTCGTCCACCCGGCGGTGGAGTTCTGGCGGCGGCATCCCCGCGCCTGCTACTATGGAGTGGGCTTCGGGTCCTGGGGTCTGGTAGCCCTCGCGCTCCTCGGCGGGCGGGAGTGGTGGCTGGCGGAGCGATTCTCGAGGCATCCGCTGCTGGCGCTCGCCGGCGCGGCGCTCATCGGCGTTGACCTCTGGCTCTTGCGTCAGGTGAAGCGCGGGCTGGGCTGGCGCGTGCTGGTGGGCTTGCCGGAATTGATGCCTGCCCGTCCGGCCCCGACTGCCACGGGGCAGGCAGGCGGGCCCCGAAGCCAGCCGCCCGTACGGGCGAGCGGCATCTACGAGCGCGTGCGCCACCCGCGCTACCTGGGGATGATGATGTCCTGGGCGGGGGCCGTGCTGCTGACGGGCGCGACCCGCCTGGCGGCGCTGGTGGCGGTGTTCATGGGGCTGGCTTTCATCATCACCGAGCTGGAAGAACGGGAGCTGCTGGGGCGGCTGGGCGAGGCCTACGCCGGTTATCGCCGGCGCGTGCCGCGCTTTCTGCCCCGGTTGCGCTAGAAGGAGGAGTGGCTATGGTGGTCCGCGCACCCTTCGACAGAGCTCAGGGTGCCCCTTCAGGGCGAGCCTTCAGAGCGAGCCCGAGCGCGAGTCGAGGGGCAGGGAAACTCCTGGTCATTGCACTCCTGCTCTGGGCGACGCTGCCTGCGCTGCGGGCGCAGGAGTCCGACCGGCCGATGAGCGAAGCCGAGCTCATCAGCCTGGTGAACGCCAAGACGCTGGAGGACAGGCTCATCGAGATGGTGCGGGCGCGCGGGGTCGCCTTCAAGCCGTCGGCGGCGTTGGACGAGGGGCTGCGCAAGCTCAAGCTCACGCGGCTGCTGGCGACGTTGACCGAGCCGGGCACGCTCGAAGTCACCGTGAACGTCCCCGGCGCCGACGTCCTGGTGGACGGCGAGAAGCGCGGCGCGGCGGGCCCCGACGGCCGCGCCCTGGTCAGCGACGTCGCCCCCGGCGAGCACAGCCTGGACGTGCGCGCCGAGAGCTACGTGGAGGCCAGCCAGAAGTTTCTGCTCAAGCCCGGCGAGACCCGGCGGCTCGAGGTCACGCTGCGCGCCGCCGTCAGCCTGACGCCGGGGCCACTCGGCAGCCGCATCAGCGTGCAGGCGGGCACGCCCGCCGACGCCGCCCTGGCCGGGCTCGAATTCGCCCGCAGCGGCGGCCAGCGCATCGAAATGCTCAAGAAGCTGGTGGCCGACTTCGGCGAGAACCCTCTGGCCCTGCTGGGGTACGGGATGCTGCAAGAGACCTACCTGGAAGAACAGCAGTACGACGAGTCGCTCGCCGCTGGCGAGGAAGTCTTGAAGCGCGACCCCAAGAGCTTCACCACCCGCGTCCGCCAGGCCCACGCCTATCTCGGCAAGGGCGAAGCGGAGAACGCCCTGAAGGCCGCCGACCAGGCGCGGACCCTGCTCGACGCCGCCGCCACGGCCGTCCCGCCCATGGGCGCCGACGCCGAGGCCTGGCAGCGGGAGAAACAGCAGGCCCTCGAGGCCGCCCAGAACGAATGGAACGGCCTGTCCTACTCGGCCTATGTGGGCTTGAGCCAGGTGGCCGACCCCGGCGAGAAGCGCGCCCTGCTCGAGCACTACCTCCACATCTTCCCGCAGTCGGCCTACCGCCCGGGGGCGCTGGTGGTGCTGGCGGTGGCGGCGCAGCAGCAGGGCGACGCCGAGGCCATGAGGCGCTACGCCGACGAAGGCCTGGCGGCCAACCCCGACTCCCCCATCCTGCTCATGCTCGTCTCCGACGTTTTGAGCGAGCGCGGGCAGGAGCTCGCCCGGGCCCGCCAGCTGGCCGCGCACCTGCTCGAGCTTGTTAAGAGCTCGCCGGGGAAAGTCCGCCCCGAAGGCTTGAGCGACGAGCAGTGGGCACAGGTCAGCCAACTCTGGGAGGGCACGGCGCACTCCGTGCTCGGCCAGGTGCTGATGTACGAGGAGACGGCCCAGGGCGTGGCCGGCATGAACAAGACCCGCCAGGCGGTCGAGGAGTTCAAGGCCGCTTCGCCGCTCCTCAAGTCCAACCCCTACAGCTACGCCCGCAACCTCTACCGCCTCGGCTACGCCTACGCCAAGCTCGGCCTGCGGCCCCAGGCGCGGGAAGCGCTGACCGAAGTGATGAGCCTCGACACTCCCTACCGGCAGGTGGCCGGGCCGCTGCTGGAAAAGGTGAAGTGAGATGGCTCACCGGGGCTGAAGCCCCGGGTTTTTTATTGGTCCCGTTGATGTCGCGGCTGAAGCCGCGACCCCACAGTGCTGGGGTCAGGGCTTTAGCCCTGACATCAGCCCCGAAAAAAACTCAGGGGCTTTAGCCCCTGAAGGGGAGTTCCGATTTCCGTGCCCGACGATTCTCATTTCATGAAGCTGGCGCTGGCCGAAGCCGGCCAGGCGGAGACCGAAGGCGAAGTGCCGGTCGGCGCCGTGGTGGTGCGCGAGGGCGAAGTCATCGCCGCCGCGCACAACCGGCCCATCGGGCTGAACGACCCCACGGCGCACGCCGAGATTCTGGCGCTGCGCGCCGCGGCGGAGAAGCTGGGCAACTACCGGCTGACCGGTTGCGACCTCTACGTCACGCTTGAGCCGTGCGCCATGTGCGTCGGGGCGCTCGTGCACGCGCGGATTCGCCGGCTCGTCTACGCCACCGCCGACCCCAAGGCCGGCGCCGTCGCCTCCTGCCTGCGCCTGCTCGACAGCCCGCACTGGAACCACCGCGTCGAGGTTAGCGGTGGCGTCCTCGCCGACGAAGCCACCGCCTTGCTCCAGCAGTTCTTCTCCTCCCGCCGCGACTCCGACCGGTAGCGCAGGATGGCCGCAGGCCTTCCTGCGGGTTTTTCTGCAAGAGCCGCGGGTAGCCCTCGCTTCCGCTCGGGCAACCCGCGCTACCTCTCTTGTTGTCATCCCGAGCGGAGCGAGGGATCTGCATTTGTCGCGCCCTGCAGATTCCTCCCTTCGACTTGGCTCAGGGCAAGCGCCGCCAAGGCAATCAAGGGCTCGGAATGACAGCACTGATGTCCTGCGGTTTTTCGAAGACGAGGAAGTAGAACTCCTTTCGGCCTTCGGGCCGCTCGAACCCCGGCGCCTCGCGCAGGAAGCGGAAGCCGGCGCGGGCGGCGTCCTCGCGGACGACCTCCGCCGGCATCCGGTGGCGGTCGTGATAGCTCGCGCGGGACTTCCCCGGCTCGTCTTCGGCTTCGATGAGGCCGAACACCCCGCCGGGCTTGAGCGCGCGGAAGACGCCGGCGAGCATCGCGTCGTAGTCGCGCATCTCGTGGTAGGCGTTGACGATGAGCGCGACGTCCACGCTCTCGGCCCCGAGCCGCGGGTCGCCGCGCGCCCCCAGCACGGTTTCAATTTGCCCGAGGCCGTCGGCTTTCGCCCGGCGGCGGATCTTTTTCAGTTCGCCTTCGTCAATGTCCACCGCATAAACCTTGCCCGCCGGGCCGACGCGCGCGGCCAGATGAAACGTGAAGTAGCCGTCGCCGCTGCCGACGTCCGCCACGCTCATGTCCGGGCCGAGCCCGAGCGCGTCCATCACTTCCGCCGGGCGCTGCCAGGCGTCGCGCTCCGGGCCAGAGTCTTGGGAAGCAAGGAGGCAGGGAAGCAGGAGGCAAAGAAGCAGAGGAAGCAAAGGAAGCAGACCCCTCGGCTTCGCTCGGGGTAAAGGAGGCAGACGAGGGTAGCGGCGGCGCATCACACTCCTAAGACGCGCCACACTGGCGAGATGTTTCACGGGAAGCTGGCGGAGGGGGTGGGATTCGAACCCACGAGGCCCGTAAAGGCCTACCCGCTTTCGAGGCGGGCCCGTTCAACCGCTCTGGCACCCCTCCGCAGCAACTTGACATCAGCAGGATTCGCACAATTCTAGCACTGTCATCCCGAGCGCAGCGAGGGATCTGCATTTGGGTTGACATGCAGATTCCTCACCGCCAGGGCAATCAAGGGTTCGGAATGACAAGCATGTGCCCGACGCGGCGACGCTTGACGCTGGCCCGAGGAGCGGGTAAGGTAGTATTTGGTTCGGGCGATGGACTGGAAGAAGACACTCAAGCGGCTGTTCCTGATTGACCTGCTCACGGGCCTGTGGCGCACCTTCAGCTACCAGGGCCCGAGCTCCTGCTACACCGAGCAGTACCCGCAGGAGCGGCCCATGGTGGCCGAGCGCTACCGCGGCGCCCCCCGCCTCAACAACAATCCCGAGACCAGCGAAACCCTCTGCATCGCCTGCAACCTCTGCGCACTCGCCTGCCCGGAGAACTTGATCGTCGTCGGCTGGGCCCGCGACGACAAGAGCCGCCGCAAGGTGCTCACCCACTTTACCTACGATTTGTCGCGCTGCATGTTCTGCGGCTGCTGCGAAGACGCCTGCCCCACCGACGCCCTCGAGCTCACGCAGGATTTCGAGCTCGCCTACTACACCCGCCAGGGCGCCATCTGGGACCGCCACCTGCTCGAAGAAGGCCCCACCCCCGTCCGCTACACCCGCTAACCGGCACACACTTCTTGTCATTCTGAGCGAAGCGAAGAATCTCGATCGTTGCACTCTGCACGGTTTGAGATTCCTCGCCGCCAGGGCATGCAAGGGCTCGGAATGACAAGCAGGGCGAGGTAGCGCGCGTCGGCGTAGCCTACCCGCGGCTTTTTTTCGTCTGTCATCCCGAGCGGAGCGAGGGACCTGCTTGTCAAGCGAGCGATACGCCGGCGGGCTTGATTCCTCCCTGCGCTGCTCATAGACTACGCGGCGTCGCCGGCCGCGCAGGCCGAAGCCGCGCCGCCGGCCGCGGGAGGGAACCATGCAGCTAGCAGGCTTGGTTCGGTTGACGTACTGGGGTGGCTGGGCGGCCGCCGGGGTCGCCGTCCTCTACAAGCTCTTCATCCTGCTCCAGCTGGTGGGCGTGGAGCAGGCGGTGGCGTGGCAGGTCTTTCCCCGTCACTTCTGGCAGTTGAGCTTCCTGCTGTTCTTGATGTGCATCGCCACCGCCGCCGTCCGGGAAAAGAGTGCCTGACACCGCTCGTCGCCAACGGCCCGCGCCCGGCCAGGGCGGCTGATACAACGCTCGAATGGAACTGCGCAAGGACCCCATCACCCGCAGTTGGGTAGCGATTCGTGACGGCGAGCCGCGCGAGCCCGCCGCCGAGCCCTGTCCCTACTGCCCCGGCAACGCTGCCCCGCCGCCGCTCTTGAGCCTGCCCCAGTTCGCCGACGCCCCGCAGGTCCGCGTCTTCCCCCAGCACGATCCGCTCTTCCGCATCGAGGGCGAAACCGCCCGCGCCGCCGAGGGCATCTACGACAAGATGCGCGCCGTGGGCGCGCACGAAGTGGTCGTTGAATTCGCCGCGCACGACCGCCGCTTGAGCCGCGCCTCCGACCAGGAGATCGCCCAGGTGCTCGAAGCCTACGCCCGCCGCCTGGCCGACCTCAAGCGCGACGACCGCTTCAAGTACGTCGCCGTCTACAAGAACGTGGGGGCGGCCGCCGGCCAGCGCGTCCTGCACTCCTGCTCCGAGGTGATGGCCACGCCCTTCGTCCCCCGGCGCGTGCTGCACGAGCTGCGCTCCGCCCGCGAGTACTTCCAGATGAAGGAGCGCTGCCTCTTCTGCGACATGCTGCGGCAGGAGCTGCGCCAGGCGACGCGCGTCGTCGAGGCCACCGAGAAGTTCGCCGCCTTCTGCCCCTTCGCCACGCGCAGCCCCTACGAAGTCTGGCTCCTGCCCCGCCAGCACCACCACAAGTTCGAAACCGACCCGCGGCGCACCACCGCCGGGCCGGAGCTCGCCCGGCTCCTGCGCCACACTCTGCAGCGGGTCGAGCAGGTGGCCGAGGGTTACCACTTCGTCCTCCACACCGCTCCCAATGTGGCCGGCGCGCTTGGCCGCGTCGGCTTCTGGGTGTCGCTCGAGGACGACTTCCACTGGCATCTGGAGCTGATGCCCGTCGTGGCGCGCACCCCCCGGCCCTACATCGCCAAAGAGGTCTACTTCACCACCGTGTCGCCCGAGAGCGCCGCCGAGCGCCTGCGCGGCTTTTCCGTCAGCGACCCATGAGCGCCGCCCGTCCCGCGCGCCGTTCCGAGCGGGGCGGCGTTTTCTTCACGCTGCTGGTCCTCCTGCTCGTGGCTTTCCTGCTCGGGACGCTCTATTTGTTCCGCGCTCCGCTGCTGCGGGCGTTCGCCGACTGCTGGGTGGTGGACGAGGAGCTCGAGAAGGCCGACGCCCTGGTCGTCCTCGGCGGCGACAGCGTCCAGGGCGACCGCGTCCGCCACGCCGTCGGTCTTTTTCATCAGGGCTGGGCGCCGAAAGTCGTCTTGAGCGGCGGGCCGCTGCGGGCCGACTTGAGCGAAGCTGACTTGATGGAAAAGGACGCCCTGCGGCAGGGAGTCCCCGCGGCCAGCCTCATCGTCTTCCGCCACCCGGCCACGAACACGCTCCACGAGGCGTTGGCGTTGCGCCCGCTCCTGGCCCAGCACAACTTCCGGAAGGTTATCGTGGTCACCTCGAACTTCCACACCCGGCGCGCCCGGCGCGTCTTCCGGGTCGTTTGCGAAAAGGATGGCCTCCCTGTGCGGGTCAGCGCCTCACCCGACCTTCGCTTCCACCCTGACCGCTGGTGGCGGGAGCGCGACGACCGCGCCTGGCTCTTTCTCGAGTTGGTAAAAACCCTCCACACCTGGTACGAGCTCTGGCGTTTACCCGCCGAAGCTCCCCAAGCGCAGGCGGGCCTGTTTACCCTGAGCGAAGCCGAAGGGCCCGCCCCCTTGCCGGCCCCCTTGCCCCGAGCGTAGTCGAGGGGGCCCGCCAGTCTTTACTTGCCCGCCGCACCTGCGTTATAGTCGGCGGAACCTTGGGGGAGCAGGAAACCTCTGGGTAGGGGAGCCGCCATGTGGGGAACCAAAAAGCCTGAGGAAACGAATCCATCTCAACCGGCGCGGGAGACGACACCCTTGAGCGGGGCGCACGACCTGCGCCCGCTGGGCGCCGCCCCGGCCGCGCCGCCGCGCGCCGCCGCGCGCATCGGCCGGACCTTGAGCGTGAAGGGTGAGCTCGCCGGCAACGAAGAGCTGCTCGTCGACGGCGAGTTCGAGGGCACGATCGACCTCGGCGAGAGCAGCCTGACCGTCGGCCCCCAGGGCCGCGTGCAGGCCGACGTCCGCGCCCGCGAAATCATCATCGAGGGCACGGTGCGCGGCAACCTGCGCGCCGCCGACCGCCTGCAAATCTCGAAGAGCGGCAACGTCGTCGGCGACTTGGTAGCCGCCCGCATCGTCATCGAAGACGGCGCCTACTTCAAAGGCTCCATCGACATCCAGAAGCCCGAGGAGAAAGCGCGGCGGGTCGAGAGCGCCGGGGAGGGGCTCCGCATCACCCCGGTGGCCGCCGCCCCGAAGGACAAAGTTCAGTAGGGACCCGAAGGCCTTGTGGGGAGCCTGCTGCGCAGTCTGACAACCCGGCTCCAAGCCCCGGCGGAAGAAGCTGCCGGCGGCCCGCCGCGTCGCGCCTCGCTCGGCCTCGAGCAGTTCTTCCCCGCGGTGACCGAAGTCGAGCACGCCGCCGTGCTCGACCTCGGCTGCGTCTGGCAGGCCACGGTCAGCGTCTTCACCGGCGCCGGCTGCAAGCTCTACACCGAAGACCTCTTCGCCGCCTTCCACCAGTTGCGCACGAACGGCGGGCCGGAGACGCCGCCGCTCGGCGAGCGCTTCTTCGCGGGCGCGCTCGTGTACCCCGAGGGAACCTTCCGCGGCATCCTGGCCTGGGACTTGTTCGACTACCTGCCGGAGGAGCTGACCCAGCCGCTGGCGACCCGCCTCTGCGGGTTGCTCGAGCCGGGCGGGGTGTTCCTCGGCCTGTTCCACAACCGGCCGGAGAACGTCCGCTTCCTCCGCTACCGCGCCTTCGACCGGCGCACGCTCGAGCTCGTCCCCGGCAGCTTGCCCCTGCGGGTCGAGCGCGTTTACCCGAACCGCGCCCTGCTCAACCTCTTTGCGGGTTTCCGGGCGTCGCGCACCTTCGTCGGGCGCGACAACCTCCGCGAGCTCCTGCTGGTGAAGTAGCTCCGCATCTTTCTGTCATCCTGAGCGAAGCGAAGGATCTCAACGTTGCGGTCATGCACAGTTTGAGATTCTTCGTCGCCCCGCCCTTCCGCCGAAAGGGCGGGGCTCCTCAGAATGACACGCGGGAAAGGGGGGGGGCGCTAGTCCTGCGGCGGGCCGCCCGGACCGCGTCCGCGACCCTGACCCGGGCCGAACCCGCGGCCGGGGCCGAAGCCCTGCCCGCCCGGCCCGCGGCGCTGGAACATCCGCTGGCGCATGTGGTGGCGCATCAGCGTGCGCGCCTTGACGCGCTGCTCGGGCGTCAGGAGGCCGTGCATCGCCAGTCGGTGCTCGATGTGCTGGCGGAGCAGCGCGCCCTGCGCGTCGGTGAGCTGCCGCAGCTTGGCGTCAATGGCCGCCCGGTCGGGAGTGTCGGCCCGCATCAGCTCTTCCAGCTCCATCCGCGCGATCATCATGTTGGAGCGCGTGCGGATGCCGTTCTTCATGCCTTCGACCCAGAGCGCGCGGAGCTTTTCCGCCTGCTCGTCGGTCAAGCCGAGCTGCTCGCGCAGGTCGGGCCCCATCATCGGCATCGCGCCCTGCGCGCTTTCCAACTCCATGTCGGGCAGGGGGTCATCCTCCGGGTCCGGCGCCTGGGCGAAGCTCCAGGCGGCGCCGGCCACCAGCGCGACACCCAGGATCGGAATGAGAATCCAACTGGCTTTTGCCTTCATGGCAGAGACTCCTCTCCGCTGCGGGCTGCTTCACCTTCTAGTAACCCCGATCGCGCGGGAAAGTTGCGAGGCGGGGCTGGGCTGGGGCTGACCGTTATTCTTCTTCTTTGGGAGCGGCGGCGCGGGCCGGGGCGCGAGCGGCTAGAAGCGCCACCATCTCGGCGCGGGCGAGCGTCCGCGCTTTCTTGTCGGCGCCCGTTAGCGTGAACTCCTCGGCGCGGGCCAGCACATCGTCGAGGTTGTAGGACGGCGGCCCGTTCAGCCCGGGAATGTGCAGGATGCCCTTCTCGCTCATCACGCCGACCCGGCCGTCGCGTGCGCGGAAAGTGATCTCACCGCGCGTCTGGATGGCCAGCAGCCGCAAGTCGTTGACCTTGATCTCTGCGCTCATGGAAAACTCATCGTAGTGGGCTTCCTCGATAGCTGTCAACACGGGGCATAGGCGGGCAGGGCAGTCCCGGTGTGGTAGGACAGGCATTCTTGCCTGTCCGGGGACAGACAGGAATGTCTGTCCTACTGATCCCTCTGCTTGGAGGGGCAGACATTCTTGCTTGCCCTAAGCCCCGGGGCTTCGGGGTGAAGGGTCTGCCCTTCTTGCTTTGGTGGGGCAGACACTCTTGTCTGCCCTCCCCCATCTCCGCTATCTTGGCGGGTGCTGTGGCCAAGAAACCCCAGCCGCCCGCCGCGTCCGGCCGGCCCCAGTCCGAGCGGGGCCAACGGGTGCTGGCGGTGGATCCCGACGCCGCCTTCCTGACCGCCGTGAAGCGCGTGGTCGAATCGGGCCGCTGCCGGGTGGACTGCGCCGCCACCGCCGCCGAGGCCGCGGCTTTCCTCCAGCGCAACCAGTACAACCTGGTCATCGCCGACCTGCAAATGCCCGGGCTCGCCCCGGCTGACTTGTTTGAACGGCTCGAAGACGAGTTGAGCGAAGGGATGCGGCTGCTGTTCCTGGCAGCCGAGCCGCCTACGGCCGCACTGCAGGCTTTTCTGGACGAACGCCGGCTGGCCTGCCTGGTGAAGCCGCTCCACCTGCGGCGCTTCCTCGATAAGCTGGACGACCTGCTCCTGCTCGCCGCCCAGCCCCCCGACGAAGACGACTAATTTACCGCGAGCCTCCTGCTGCCTCTGCGTTCTCCGCATCTCTGCGGTGAGTTTGTCCAGAGAGGAAACTCGAAAAACGAAACTCGAAACTCGTACAATGGCTCCGCGATGCGCATTCGCCTGGGTCGTCGGAGGCTGTCGCTCGGCGCGGTGGTCCTGTTGCTGGCTTTGCTGGTGCTGCTGCGCGGGCCGCGGCTGCTGGATGACCTCTTCCGGCCAGAGCCGGGGCCGCACGAAGGCTGGTACACCGTGGCGCGTGTGGTGGACGGCGACACGCTGGTCGTCTCGCCCAGCCCCAACCCGGCTTCGAGCGAGGGCGACCGCGTCCGGCTCATCGGTGTGGATACGCCGGAAAGCGTCGCGCCCAGCCGCCCCGTCGAGCGCTTCGGAAAGGAAGCCTCCGAGTTCACCCGCCGCCTCTGCGAAGGCCGGCGCGTGCGGCTCGTCTTTGACCCGGCGCAAACGCAGGACCGCTACGGCCGCACGCTCGCCTATGTCTATCTCGAAGACGGAACCTTCTTGAACGCCGAGATCATCCGCCAGGGCTACGGCTTCGCCTACACCCGCTTTCCGTTCGCTTATCTTGAAGAGTTCCGCGCCCTGGAGCGCGAAGCCCGCGACGCCCGCCGCGGCCTCTGGAGCGAGCCCCAAGGAGAGTAACGATGCCACCCGAAGAGAAAAGCTTCCACATGACCACCGAGGAGTTCCGCCGTTACGGGCGCGCGGTGGTTGATTGGATCGCCGACTAC
>MEKM01000027.1:0-17879 GCA_001766965.1 Acidobacteria bacterium RIFCSPHIGHO2_01_FULL_67_28
GTCCTTCTCCGCCGCCGCCATCGCCTCCTTCAAGAGCGCGCAGCGGAAGACCTGCGGGGTCTGGGCGAGCACGATGCGCTCGCGGGGGATGGTGGCGGTGATGCGCGACTGGCGCCCGCCGCCGGCGGGCTCGACCTGCTTGACGGTGTCGGTGGCGGGCAGGCCGACGATGGCGGCGCCGGTCTGGGCGGCGGCGTCAATCACGCGCTCGATGACCGCCGGCTCGACAAAGGGCCGCACGGCGTCGTGGACGAGCACGAGGTCGGTGCCGGCGGGAACTTTTTCCAGCGCCTTCGCCACCGACTCCTGGCGGGACTCGCCCCCGGCCACCACGGTGAGGCGCGCCGCATACTCTTCTTTTTTTCCGCGAGCCTCGACCGCCGTCTGGTCGCCCGGGCGCACGGCGACAATCAAGCGCTCGATTCGTTTGCCCGCGGCAAGCCGACGCAGGGTCAAGAACAGGATGGGCACGCCGTCGAGCTCGAGCAGCTGCTTAGGGGGCGCGGCGCCCTTGGCCGAGCGGCCCCCGGCCATGCGCACGCCCAGCCCGGCGGCAGGGACGAGGGCGACGATGCGTAGCGGAGCACTCACAGGAGGACTCGGCCGGCTTCCCTAGTCGGAACTCTCGGGCTCGTTGGCGGCCGCGGCGCGGTTGCGCGACGGTTGCGCGTCGGGTGCGGCCTCGCGGCTGGGGTGGTGGTTGGGTGCGGGAGCGCGCTCGCGCTCCTGGCCGCGGTCGCGCTCGGGCGGGCGCTCGCCGCGCGGCTCCTCGTAGCGGCCGAAGATCATTTTGCCGGCGGTGGTCTGGAGCACGCTGGTGACGGTGATGTCGATGGTGCGGGAGATGAGGCGGCGGGCGTTGTCGACCACCACCATGGTGCCGTCGTCCAGGTAGGCCACGCCCTGGTTGTGCTCCTTGCCTTCCTTGAGGATGAAGACGCGCATGGCCTCGCCGGGCAGGACGACGGGCTTCAAGGCGTTGGCCAGCTCGTTGATGTTCAGCACTTCGATCCCCTGGAGCTGGGCGACCTTGTTGAGGTTGAAATCGTTGGTGACGATCTTGCCCTCGTAGCGCTTGGCGAGCTCGATGAGCTTCTGGTCGACGTCGCGCAGGAAGGGGAAGTCCTCCTCGACGATGTGGGTCTGGAGGTGCGGGATCTTCTGGATGCGGTGCAGGATGTCGAGGCCGCGGCGGCCGCGGTTGCGCTTGAGAGAATCCGAGGAGTCGGCCACGAGCTGCAGCTCGCGCAGGACGAACTGCGGGATCACCAGGAGGCCGTCGAGGAAGCCGGCCTCGGCGATGTCGGCGATGCGGCCGTCAATGATGACGCTGGTGTCGAGGATTTTGTAGTTCCGCCGGTGAGTGCGCTCGGCGCCGAACAGGCCCCCGAGCGCCTGCAGGTTCAGCAGGTCGCCCTTGCTGGCGCCGATGACCATCCCCAGGTAGGCCAGCACCACGACGAGAATCACCTGGAGGAAGGAGAGCGACTTGGGCTCGATGTTGGTCCCGCTCAAGACCAGCGCCATCAGGTAGGCGCAGAGCGTGCCGGCGATGGCGCCCACCACCGCGCCGATCAGCCGCTTCAAGCTCGAGTGCCGCAGGCGCATCTCGAGCAGCACCCCGCCCAGCCCGAGGCCCGCGCCGAAGACGGCGGCGTTCATCGCCGACATCCCGAAGGGGCGGAAGTGATACGTGGCGGCGGCCGCCAGCAGGACGAAGCTCACGCGGAAGACGGCCAGGTCGAACCAGCCCCACTTCTCTCCGGCCGAAAGCTTACCCGGCGCGGGGGGCGGCTCGGCCCGGACGCGGTTCGAGGGGCGCTCGGGCGGGGGAGCCTGGGGCCGCTCGCGGCGGAACCCCTCCTGGGTCTCGCGGTTCAGAAGTGCCTCCTTCTATGAATGCGGGATGAATCCGTTCGGAGAGTATACACCCCGGGAAGAGCCGCTACAAGGCTTGGGCCGTTCCAAACAGCGAGTCACATCGGAATCGTGCGCGCATGGGCCCCGGGGGTTGGAACGGCCCTAGTCGCGGTAGACGCGCGGGACGCGCTTGGTCAGGCCGGAGAGGACTTCCGAGGCCACGGTGCCCAGAGCGCGGGCGGGCTCGGTGGGGAGAATCGAAGCCTTGCCGTTGGTGCCGATGAGCATCACTTCATCCCCGGGTTGTGCGCCGGGGACGTCGGTGACGTCGGCGAGCGTCAAGTCCATCCCGATGGTGCCGACCGTGGGCGCGAACTGGCCGCGCACCAGCACCCGGCAGCGCCCGCTCAAGCCGCGCCGCCAGCCGTCGCCGTAGCCGATGGGCAGGACGGCGATGCGCGAGGGGCGCTGGGTGACGAAGTTGGCCCCGTAGCCGAGCGGGGCGTTGGCCGCGTACTCCCGGATCAAGTACACCTGCGCCTTCAGGGTCAGCGCCGGCTTGACCGGGAGCTGGGCGGCGAACTCGGCCGAGCGGTCCCGCCCGGCGGGGAACTTGAAGAAAGAAAGATAGCCGTAGAGCATCGAGCCGGGCCGCACCATCGTACCCCAGGCTTCGGGCCGCGCCACGATGGCGCCGGTGTTGGCCATATGGATGAGCGGCGGGCGCAGTCCCCGGGCGGCGAACTGCTCCCGCGCTTTCTCGAAGCAGCGCACCTGCTCGTCGGTCTGGGGGGAGGTGAAGTCCTCGGACGAGGCGAAGTGGGTGTAGAGGCCTTCGAGCTCGAGGCTGGGGCTCGTGGCCAGCCAGTCGAGCAGCCGCGGGATGTCGCTGCAGGGCACTCCCAGCCGGCCCATCCCGGTGTCAATCTTGACGTGAATGCGCGTGCGCTTGCCCCCGGCGGCTTTTTCCAGCCGCTCCACCTGGCCGACTTCGGTGATGCCCGGGGTGATGTCGTGCGCGATGAGGTCTTTTTCTTCTCCGGGGAAAAAGCCGGTCAAGACTACGATGGGGGCGCGGATGCCCGCCTGGCGGAGCTCGATTCCCTCGGCGACGCAGGCGACCCCGAGCGCGTCCACCCGGGCCTCTTCCAGCGCCCGCGACACCGGCACGGCGCCGTGCCCGTAGGCGTCGGCTTTGACGACGGCCAGGACTTTCCGCTCCGGGCCGATGTGACGGCGGATAATCGCCAGGTTTTCTTTGAGCTGCGAGAGCGAAATCTCCGCCCAACAGGGGCGCGGGGCCATGGGCTGCCTGTTTACCCTCCGAAGTCCCGAAGCTTCGGGACGCAGGAGGGTGGTTCTCCCTTGCCCGTATTCGGGCTTCTACCTGACTACACTTTCTCCGACGCGCCGCCGTCCGCAAAGGATGCCCTGCCCGCCGAAGCTTTAGCGTAGGCGGGTCGGCGTCGCGCCAACATCGCACAGTTGTACCGCGAAGCCGCCAAAAGCGCAACCCGACGGAGGTAGCGGCGAGGAATGCGCTTGGCCCGGGGCTGCCGGGCCGCATTCCTCGTCGGCTTTTCACACGAACCGACGACGAATCCCCAAAGACGGGATTCGTCGCCGCTACCGGGGCGGTAAGGAGGGGTAAGGCCGGGGTGGCATGCGTTATGCGTCCGGAGACGCGTCGCGACGCATGCCCTTCGACTTTCGCTCAGGGCACCCCGAGCGGAATGACAAGAGGGAGACTCGCGCACCTCCCCTCTGTCATCCCGAGGGCTTGATTGCCCTGGCCCCGAGGGATCTGCTTTTCGGGAATCCCAGCGGCACGGGCCGCTGGGAATACTATTCTTCTTCGCCGGGGTGGCGGAGGAGGTTTTCGAAGCGGGTGAACTCGCGCAAGAAGGCGAGGTGGATCTTGCCGGTGGGGCCGTTGCGCTGCTTGGAGACGATGAGCTCGGCGCGGCCACGCTCTTCTTCCGTGACGGCGTCGGGGTCGCGGTAGACCTCGGGGCGGAAGATGAAGGCGACGACGTCGGCGTCCTGCTCGATGGAGCCCGACTCGCGGAGGTCCGACAGCTGCGGGCGGTGGTCGCCCCCGCGCTGCTCGGGGGCGCGGCTCAACTGGCTGACGGCAATCAAGGGCACGCGCACTTCCTTGGCCAGGGCCTTCAAGCCGCGCGAAATCTGGGAAATCTCCTGGGTGCGGTTCTCGTAGCGCCCGCGCCCGCTCATCAATTGCATGTAGTCCACCACCACCAGGCCCAGGCCGTGCTCGGCCTGGAGCCGGCGGCACTTGGCGCGCATCTCGAGCACAGTCAAGACCGGAGTGTCGTCAATGAAGATGGGCGCTTCCGACATCCGCCCGAGCGCCACCGTCAGCCGCGTCATTTCCTCGCGGCTCAAGAAGCCGCTGCGGAACTTGTGCGAGTCCACCCGCGCCTCGGCGCAGAGCAGGCGGAAAAGGAGCGCCTCGCGCGCCATCTCCAGGCTGAAGACGGCCACGGTCTTGCCGAGCTGCAGAGCGGCGTGCTGGGCGATGTTCAGGGCGAGCGCCGTCTTGCCCATGGCGGGGCGAGCGGCCAGCACGATGAGGTCGGCGGGCTGCAACCCCGACGTCAGGTTGTCGAAATCGGTGAAGCCGGTGGCCAGCCCGGTGATGTGCTGGCGGCGCTCGAAGACTTCGTCCAGGCGCGGCAGGGTGGCGCGGGCGATTTCCTTGAGCGAGAGCAGGCCGGCTTTGACGCGCTCTTCGGCCAGGGCGAAAATGGAGTGCTCGGCGCGGTCGAGCACCTCGTCGGCCGGCTCTTCGGCCTCGAAGGCCTGCGTGAGGATGTTGTTGGAGGCATGGATGAGGTTGCGGAGCAGCGCCTTCTCTTTGACGATGCGGGCGTAGTGCTCGACGTTGGTGACCCGCGGCACCCCGTCCACCAGCGACCCCAGGTAGGCCGACCCCCCGGCCGCCTCCAGCTCGCCGGCCCGCTCCAGCTCCTCGTGCAGCGTGATGAGGTCGATGGGGCGGCTCGACTCCGAGAGCTCGATCATCCGCGTGAAGATGCGCCGGTGGCTGTCGAGGAAAAAGTCTTCGGCCCCGAGGACTTCGATGGCGGGGTGGAAGGCCTGGTTGTCGAGGAGGATGGCGCCGAGGACGGAGCGTTCCGCGTCCGGGTTGTGCGGCAGCTTGCGTTCCAGGGTTACATCAACCGCCACCCGACAAACCTCCGCGCATGTAAGGTCAGGTCTATTTTCGCTTTTTCTTTGCTGATGTCAAGGAGGGAGGTTCCGACCCCCGCCCCCACGTGCCCGCATTCGGGCCGCCCCGTGCCGTCCGGCGGCCAGGTCGTCCCGTGTTCCCGCTTGCACGGGTCCGGAACAGCCTGGCCGCGCACGACGGACACGCCCGGAGCCGGCTTTCGCTGACTTCGGGCTGGCCCGAATCGGACCGGCCGGACTCCCCTTGCTTGCGGGGACCCGCTGGGCGGGAGCGGATGGAGCCGTGAGGCCCCACTCGTCATCCGGCGCGGTCACGGTTCGAGCTTTTCCCTGCCCCGGTCCCGCTTGGCCCGTTTCCGATCATGATCGGAGCGGGCCTGGCCCGTTTTTTTTCCCGGGCTCTGGCGGGAGTCGCGCGCCCTTACGGGCCCGCGCCCCGCTTCCTCCCGCGGCATCGGGAGGGCGACCGGCCTTCCGATCTCGCCGGCTCTTAACCGGCGAGTGGCAGGGCCGCTTTCGAAAGCGCGGCGATTCTCTTCGGGCGGGAGCGGCGAGGCAAGCGAAAAGCGCCTTGCGCTTGTGACTTTCCGGTGGAAATCGCGAGAAAGTTGTGACTCGCTGTGGAAAAGAAGATGCGGAGAAGCTGGCCCCGAGGCTTCGGGGCTGGTTACTCTTCCCGGACTACGTTCACTTGCACGCTGGCGGTCACTTCCGGGTGCAAGCGCAGCCCCACCTTGTACTCGCCCAGCGTTTTCAGCGGCTCGTCGAGCTCCAGCTTGCGCTTGTCGATGTGAAAGCCTTTGGCTTCGAGCGCGGCGGCGACGTCCATGGCGGTGACGGAGCCGAAGAGCTGGTCGGACTCGCCCGCCTTGGCGGGAATGGTGAGCGTCAGCGCGGCCAGCTGCGCCGCCAGCGACTCCGCCCCGGACTTTTCCGTGGCCCGCTGGCGCGCGGCCGCGGCTTTCATCGCATCGATCTGCTGGCGGTTGGAGGCGGTGGCTTCCAGGGCCAGCTTGCGCGGCAAGAGGTAGTTGCGGGCGTAGCCCTCTTTGACGGTGACGATGTCGCCCCGGTGGCCGAGCTTGGGAACGTCTTCGCGCAGGATCACTTCCATGCGGGCTCCTACGACGTGAGGGTGGCGAAGGGCAGCAGGGCGATGTTGCGCGCCCGCTTGATGGCCACCTTCAACTGCCGCTGGTGCGGCGCGCACACGCCCGAGATGCGCCGCGGCAGAATCTTGCCCCGGTCGCCCACGAACTGCCTGATCACGTTCACGTCCTTGTAGTCAATGTGGTCCATCTTCTCCACGCAGAACTTGCAGACGCGGCGGCGGCGGAAAAAGCGGCGGCCGCCGGGGCCGCCTCCGGGACCGCCGCGGCGCGGGCCACGCCCGCGGTCGTCGCGCCGGCCGCCCTCGCGCGGGCCGCGCGGTGCGGGAGGTCTCTCGGGGCTGCGGGCTTCGCCTCCGGCAGGGGCCGGAACGCTGGGATTGTCGGTCATGGTCTCCTTTCCCTTTCCTCTCGAGAAGTCAGGCGCCGGTCGGGGCCGGCCCGTCCGGCGGGCGGGCTTCGGCGGCGCTGGGACCGCCCGTTACGGGGCGATGGCGGCGGGCGGCGCGGTGCTCGCGCTTGTGGCGGTGCTTCTCCGCCCGCTTGCGTTCCAGGTCCACGCGCACGCTCAGGAGCTTCAGAACCGGCTCGGCCACCTTCAGCCGCCGCTCGAGCTCGCGCAGCGCCTCGCCGCCCCCCTCGACTTCAAACAGGACGAAGAAGCCCTCGCGCTGGCCGTGGACGCGGTAGGCGAGCGGGCGCTTCCCCCACTTGCACTTGTCGGCGTTGGTGACGCGGCCGCCGGCGCCGGTCACGCTCTGCTGCATCTGCTCGATGAGCGCGTCGGTCTCGGTCTCCGGCAAATCCGGCCGGAGGATGAAAATCACTTCGTAGGTTCTCATGCTCACCTCAAGAAAAACTCACTTTGGCTCGGGCGCCGGCCGGCGGTTGAACCGGGTCATGGCCCGGCTCGGGCCTTCCCGCAGGATGACCCGCACCGCCTCGGCGGCCTCGGCCACCATCGCTTCGGCCAGCTTGCGCTCCTCCGCGCCCAGGGGCGCCAGGACGTATTCGGCCAGGTCACTCACCGCGCCTTCGCGGGGCTGGATCCCCAGCCGCACCCGGAGGAACTCGGTCGTGCCCACGGCGGCGATGACCGACTCCAGACCGTTGTGCCCGCCGGCGCTGCCGCGCTGGCGGAGGCGGAGCTGCCCCCAGGGCAGGGCCACGTCGTCCGCGACCACAATCAGGTCCGCCGACTCCAGGCCTTCGGCCCGCAGCAGCTCGTCCACCGCCGGGCCGCTCAAGTTCATGTACGTCTGCGGCTGGGCGAGCACCACTTCCTTCCCGTCCAGCCGGCCCCGCCACAAGTGCGAACGGAAGGCCCGCTGCCGGCGGCGGAGGCGGGCTTGTTCGACCAGCCGCTCGATGACGGCGAAGCCCAGGTTGTGCGGGGTGTGGGCGTACTCGCGGCCCGGGTTGCCCAGCCCCACGATCAACCGCATCCGCTACTTCTTCTCTTTCTTCTCTTTCTTCTCGCCCTCGGCGCCCGCCGGAGCCGCTTCCCCGGCCTCCTCGCCTTCGGCTTCCGCCTTGCCCTTGCGGATGACTTCCGGCTCGGCCGGGGCTTCGGCGGCCACCGCCGCCACCACGGCTTCTTCGGCCGGCTTCTCCTCTTCGGCCTTGGGCGCCACCACGTGGGCGAGGACGCGCTCGGGGTCGGTGAGGATGCGGAGCTTGCGGTTGTCAATCTTCAGGTCGCCGACGCGCACGCCCTTGCCGATGGCGAGCTCGCTGACGTCGACGACGAAGTCGTCGGGGATGTCGCCCGGTAGGCACTCCACTTCCACCTCGCGCTGCACCGGCTCGAGGATGCCGCCCTGCTGCTTCACCCCGATGGGCTCGCCGCGCAGGTGCACCGGCACCTTCACCTTCAGGCGCACGTCCATGGCGATGCGCAGGAAGTCCACGTGCAAGACGCGGCCCTTGACCGGATCGGCCTGCCAGTCGCGGATCATCGCCGCGGTCTGCCCGTGGCCCTTGATGGTCAGAGTGAGGACGGCGTTCTGGCCGGATTCCGAGTGCAGGATCTTCTCGATGAGGCGCGGGTCCACCGCCAGCGCCAGCGGCTCGGCGGCGCCGCCGTAGACGACGGCGGGCACCTGCCCGGCCCGGCGCAGCTCCCGGGCGCGATTCTTGCCCCGGCCCGGCCGGGGCTGCGCTTCCACTTTCAGCTTGTCCATTCCCTCGCTCTCCCGCTAGACGAAGAGCGTCGAGACCGACGCTTCTTCGTGGATGGAGCGGATGGCGCGGGCCAGCAGCGGCGCCACGCTCAAGACCTTGATGCGGTCGCACTTCTGGGCCTCGGGCGTCAAGGGCACCGAGTTCGTCACCACCAGCTCGGTCAGCCCGGACTCGTTGATGCGCTCAATGGCGGGGCCGGAGAGCACCGCGTGGGTGCAAACGGCGAAGACCTGCTTGGCCCCCTGCTCGAGCAGGGCCTCGGCGGTCTTCACCAGCGTCCCGGCCGTGTCCACGATGTCGTCAATCACCAGGGCGGTGCGCCCCGAAACGTCGCCGATGACGTTCAGGACTTCCGAGACGTCGATGTCCACCCGGCGCTTGTCCATGATGGCCAGCGGGGCGTCCACCTTCTTGGCGAAGAAGCGCGCCCGCTCCACGCCGCCGGCGTCCGGGGCCACCACCGTCAGGTGCGGCAAGCTTTTGCGGGCGAAGTACTCGAGCAGCACCGGGGAGGCGTAGATGTGGTCGACGGGGACGTTGAAGTAGCCCTGGATCTGCGGGGCGTGCAGGTCGAGGCACAGCGCCCGGTTGGCCCCGGCGGTTTCGAGCAAATCGGCCACCACCTTGGCGGAGATGGGCACGCGCGGCTTGTCCTTGCGGTCCTGGCGGGCGTAGCCGTAGTAGGGCATGACGGCGGTGATGCGGGCGGCGGAAGCGCGCTTGAAGGCGTCGATCATCAGCAACAATTCCATCAGGTGGGAGTCCACCGGATGGCAGGTGGGCTGCACCACGAAGACATCGGCCCCGCGCACGTTCTCGTTCACCTGGAAGTAGATTTCGCCGTCGCTGAAGCGCCCCAGGGTGGAGTCGCCCAGCGGCAAGCTCAGGTTCTGGCAGATCTCTTCGGCCAGCGCGCGGTTGGCGCTGCCGCTGAAGACCTTGTAGCGATTTCCGCTCACGGCTCTTGGCTCCGCTCCCAACTCATCCCGGACCCGAATCTGGCTGGGGAGCCAGGATTCGAACCTGGTTCTTCTGCTCCAAAGGCAGATGTCCTACCGTTGGACGACTCCCCATCCCAACGCGCGCCGGTAGCGCGCCCGCGAGAGCGTCTCCGCGAGGAAGACGCCGGCGGCGCGGGCCCAGCCCGCCGCCGCCCGTTCGGCGGCGGCTCGATGGGTAAACAGCGCGTAAACGGTGGAGCCGCTTCCCGAGAGCCCCGCCTGACGCGCGCCCGCTCCCAGCAACGCGGCTTTCATTCTAGCAAGCTCCGGGAAGCGCGAGAAGACAACGGGTTCAAAATCGTTCCCGGTGCCCCAGAGTCCATCCGGCGAATCCGCTATGATAGCCGGACGCCGCCGCCGCGTCAATCCCGCGCGGGCCGCCCAGGCGTAGGCGGCGCGCGTCGGGATGCGCCGCGGCGGGCACAGCAGCAGGCAATAAGCGGGCTCGATATCATCAAGGGGATGAATGTCGTCGCCCCGGCCGACGCCGAGAGCGTGTCCGCCCGCGAAAAAAAACGGCACGTCGGCGCCCAGGCTCGCTCCCAGCCGACACAGCTCCTCTTCGGACACACGCGTGCGCGTCAGCCGCAGCAGGCCGAGGAGGGCCGCCGCGGCGTCGCTCGAGCCGCCTCCCAGGCCGCGCTCGACCGGAATGTTTTTTTCGAGCTCCACCTCGACGCCGCGCCGCAGGCCCAGCCCGCGCCGCGCCCGCGCCAGCAAGCGGTGAATCAGGTTGGCCCGCCCCGCCGGGGCGCCGCCGCCGGGCACGCGCACGACGATTTCACCGCCGCGGGTCAAGCGCAGCCGCAGGCGGTCGTACAGGCTGACCGTCTGGTAACGCGTGCGGATTTCGCAGTAGCCGTCGGCGCGCCGGCCGAGGAGCTCCAGGCTCAAGTTGATCTTGGCGAAGGCGGGCAGCAGCAACCAGGAGGAGGACATCACCGCCAACCGCAACTCACTGCGGAGCTTTCTTCGAACCTTCCTGGGCGAGGCGATTCTTGAGGGCCTGGAGTTTTTCTTCCAGGCGGGCGAAGGCTTTCGGGTCGAGCTCGGTGGGCGCGGTGCGCTGCCATTCTTCGCGGGCGCGCTCCCAGGCCTTTTCGGCCAGCGGCAGCCGGCCGGTCTTGTAGTAGACGTCGCCCAGGTGGTCGTGGATGGTGGGGTCGCGGCTCAAGCGCTCGAGCGCCTTCACCAGGTACTCTTCGGCCTGGTCGAGCCGGCCCAGGCGGAAGTAGGCCCAGCCCAGGCTGTCGAGGTAGGCGCCGTTGTAGGGGTCGAGCTCGAGCGCGCGCTGGATGAGCGCAACCGACTCCTCCAGCTTCATGTTCTTGTCGGCGAACATGTAGCCCAGGTAGTTCAGGGTGACGGCGCTCTTCGGGTTCATCGCCAGCACACGCCGGAAGCTCTCCTCGGCCAGGTCGTACTTCTCCTGCCGCTCGTAGAGGGCGCCGCGGAGGAAGTGGATGTACTCGATCTCCGCGCCCGGGCGCGAAAGCTTTTCGGCCTCGGCGAGGGCGGCCTCGGCCTCGGGGTAGCGCTTGTGGCGGTCGTAAATCTGGGCCAGGGTGAGATAGACCTCGCGGTCGGCGGGCGAGTCGTCGAGCAGGTTGCGGGCGGCGGCCACCGCCTGCTCCAGGTCGCCGCGGTCGGCGAGCAGGCCGGCCCGTTGCAGGGTGAGGTCGGAGTCCTCCGGGAAACGCTCCAGCGCCTCCTGGGCGGTGGCGAGGGCGGCCTCGAGCCGGCGCGCCTGCCGCTGGGTCTCGATGATCTGGGCGTAGCCGCGCCGGGCTTCTTCTTCGCCGAGCGGCAGCAGCAGTCGAAAGACTTCGACGGCGTCGTCGAAGGATTCCATCTGGCGGTGGAGCGACCCCAAGCGCTCGAGCACTATAGCGCGCCGGCGCGCCTCCTCGGGCGAGTAGTCGCCGGCGGCGTTGGTCAGGCGCGCCACCATCTCGGAGAGCACGCCCAGGGCGGCGCGGAAGTCGCCCTGCGCCTCGTAGAGCAGCGACTCGTTGAAGCCGATCTCGAGGCTGTCGGGGGCCAGCTCCTGGGCGCGCGCCAGGGCAGCCTGGGCTTCGGCGAAGCGGCGCTGGTGACGGTAAATCTGCGAGAGCCGCAACTGGAGTTCGGCGTCGCCGGGCTCACCCTCGGCGAGCGCCTGGTACTCGGCCAGGGCTTCCTCCAGCCGGTCGGCCCGCAGCAGCAGCTCGGCCAGGCGCTGGCGCAGCTCGGGGTCGTCGTTCTCTTGCAGGGCGCGCCGGTAAGTCTGGACGGCGCTGTCGAGGTCGTTGGCCTGCTCGTAGGCGTAGGCGAGTGCGCTCAAGAGCTTGTCGGAGCTCGACTGGGCGGCGGCGCCCTCGAGCAGTTCGATGGCCTTCTGGAAGTCGCCCTGGTCGCTGTAAAGCAGGGCGAGCTGCGAGAGGCCCTCTTCGGACTCCGGCTCCATCGCCAGCAGCTTTTGCAGCGCCGCTTCCGCCTGGCGCGGGTCGTTGTCCATGCGGTAGAGCCGGGCGAGGTTCAGCCAGGCCAGCGAGTCGTCGGGCGCGAGGCGGGTGATGTGCTCGAACTCTTCGACGGCGAGGCGCAGGGTGGGCTGGGCCTGCGAGTCGGAGCCGAGCTCCCCCAGGGTCTCGAAATAGATGTGCCCGAGCAAGCGGTGCGCGGCGAGGTTGTCCGGGTCGGTCGAGAGCACCTGCTTGGCTTCGACCACGGCGTCGCGGATGCGCCCGCTGCGGCGGTAGGCTTCGGCCAGTTGCACGGCCAGGATGGCGGAGTTCGGGTCGTACTTCAGCGCTTCCTTGTACTCGTCGATGGCCTGCCGCTGGTACTCGCCGCGGCGGTAGAGCTGCGCCAGCTCCTCGTAGAGGTGCGCCAGGGTGAAGTGGTAATAGGCCTTGGCCTTGGCGTCGGCCGCCGCGCTCACCGGGGGCGCCGGCGTCGCCGGCGGCTTCTGCTGCCCTTCGTCTTCCGCCCGGGGCACCCTGAGCTCCGTCGAAGGGTGCGCCACCAGCAGTGCGGGAACACAAAGAAGAATGGCGAGAGAAAAAAGCCGACGCACTGTCCGGGAAAGATTCACTTTGAAGATTGCCTCCGGGCCGCGCCCGAGCGCTTCATTATCCCACATAGACTTAGGATGCCGCCAGCCCCGCCGGTGGCTGGTAGCGGCGACGAAGCCGGTTGCCCCGCCGCAGGCGGGGCGCTTCGTCGTCGGCAGTTCGGAGAACAACCGACGAGGAACGCCGTGCCGCTGGCGCGGCCCGAAGCGCGTTCCTCGCCGCTACTGGGATGAGGAGAGCAGCGGCTGAATGCGCTGTTCGAGCTGGGCCAGAGTTTGGGGCTGGAAGATAGCGTGGCGGCGCTGGCCCTGGCGGTCGTAGATGAAAGTGGCGGGGAGCACGCCGCTCCAGGCGGGGTCGACGCCGTTGATGAACTGGTCTGGGTCGCCGGCGGTCTTGACGAAGACGGCGAATGACGGCTTCTGCTCGGCGAGGAATTTTTTCACCTGGGTGTCGCGCTCGGCAGGGTCGTCGAGCGAGACGGAAAGGAAAGTGAGGCCGCGGGCGCGGTAGCGGCGGTCGAGCGCGACGAGGTCGGGGAACTCCTCCCGGCAGGGCTCGCACCAGGTGGCCCAGAAGTTCACCACCACCACGCGGCCGCGCTCGGCTTCGATCCGCTGCTCGAGACCCGCGAGGTCAATCCATTCGGCTGCCGTTGTAATCGGCAACGGCGCGCTCGGCTCGCTGCCGGAGCAAGCCCCCAGGGTTGTCGCCAGCAGGATCGCCAGGACGAGGCCGGGCGCGCGCTTACCCGACACGTTTGATGGTGCAGCCAAAAGCTTTCTTGCCGGTGTTGGCGATGGCCTGGCCGCCCAGCAGCTCCTCGAGCGCCTGGCGGAGCTCGCCGGAGTTCAGGCCCGCGTCCTTGTGGTCGGCGTCGAGCCGACCGTGGTAGCGCAGGACGTTCCCGGCATCAAGCAGGTAGGTTTCCGGCGTGACCGAGGCGCCGAAGTAGTCGGCGATGCGATTGTCCGGGTCCTTCAGTACGATGAAGGTCAGGCCGTTCTGCTGGGCGTGGCTGCGGACTTCCTCGGCGGGCTCGGTCTTGTTGGGGTTGATGCCGACCAGGCGGATGCCGCGCGCGTTGTAGTCGCGGTGGAGCGCCTCCATCCGCTGGTTGTAGGCGTTCGAGTAGGGGCACTGCGTGGCGATGAAGATGAGCAGCGTCCCCTTCTCGCCCTTCAGGCTCGCCAGCGAATGCTGCTGCCCGTTCGTGTCCGGCAGCGTGAAGTCCGCCACCGCCTGCCCGAGCGCGACCTGCCCCGCCGGCGCCGCCGGGCCCGAATACACCCGCCAGCCGAGGGCCGCTGCCCCGGCCAGAATCACCACCACTACGGCAAAGATTCCCATTCTCCGCATCGTTCTCGCCTCCCTAGGCCAAGCTTGTCATGCTGAGCGGAGCGAAGCATCTCAAACTTTGCACCCGAGGTAATCCTTTCGATTGAGATCCTTCGCTGCGCTCAGGATGACAGTCCCGTTTTTTCTCCCTTCGCCCTTGCCTCCATTGGACGCCGAGACGGGCGCGAAGGTTTCACCGACTCTCGCCCTTGACCGCCGGCTCGGCCGTGCCCACGCCCAGTTGCCAGAAGAGGAAGCTCAAGGAGTCGGTGGCGTCTTCGATTTGCTTCGAGACCGGCTGGCCGCCGGAGTGGCCCGACTTGGTATCGTAATGCAGCAGCACCGGGCGCTCCGAGCCGGTGGCGGATTGCACGAGCGCCGCCATCTTGCGGGCGTGGAGCGGCGCGACGCGGGTGTCCGAGTCGCCCGAGATGAAAAGCACCGCCGGGTACTTCGTCCCCGGCTTGACGTTCTGGTAGGGCGAGTAGGCCAGCAGGTACTTGAACTCCTCCGGGTCGTCCGACGAGCCGTACTCCGGCACCCAGAAGCGCGCCACCAGGAACTGGTGGTAGCGGATCATGTCGAGCAGCGGATAGGAGCAGACCACGGCGCGGAAAAGCTCGGGCCGCTGCGTCAGCATGGCGCCCACCAGCAGGCCGCCGTTCGAGCCGCCGCTGACGGCCAGCCGCTCGGGGCTGGTGTAGCCGTTCCCGATGAGCCACTCGGCGGCGGCGATGAAATCGTCGAAGACGTTCTGCTTGTTCTCGCGCATGCCGGCGCGGTGCCACTTCTCGCCGAACTCGCCGCCGCCGCGCAGGTTGGCCACGGCGTAGACGCCGCCGTTTTCGACCCAGACGACCGCGGTGGAAGAAAAGAACGGCGTCATGGTGACCGTGAAGCCGCCGTAGCCGTAGAGCAGCGTCGGGTTGGAGCCGTCCAGGCGAATCCCCTTCTTGTGCACCAGGAACATGGGCACCAGCGTCCCGTCTTTCGACTCGTACCAGACCTGCCGCACCACAAAGTCTTTCGCGTCGAGCGGCACGTTCAGTCGCGCCCAGACGTCCTGCTGGCCGCCGGCGGTGTCGTAGCGGTAGATGGTGGTGGGGATGTGGAAGGAGGTGAAGCTGTAGAAGGCTTCGGTCGAGTCCCAGCGCCCGCCGATGCCGCTCACCGAGCCGAGCGCGGGGAAGCTGATCTCGCGCACCGGGCGGCCGTCGGGCTCGAGCACGCGGACGCGCGAGCGCACGTTGTGGAGGTAGTCGACGAAGAGCCGCCCGCCGACGAGCGACATCCCGTCAATGACGTCGCCCGACTCGGGCACCACCTCGCGCCAGCTCTCCCGCACGGGATTCTTCAAGTCCACTGCCAGCACGCGGCTGTTGGGGGCGTTCCAGTTGGTCTGGATGAAGAGCGTGTCGCCGCCGACGGCCCCGGAGAAGCGCGCCTGCACGTCGTTGACGATGGGCGTCACCGGCCCGCCGCCCGCGACGTCCTGGACGTAGATCTCCGTCTTGTCGGCCGCCGAGCCGTGCAGGACGTGGATGACGAGCCAGCGGCCGTCGTCGGAGAGATCGGCAGCGATGATCTTGCTCTTGTCGTAGCCCTCGCCGAAGAGGAGCTTGTCGGTGGCCGGGTCGGTCCCCATCGCATGGTAGAAAACCCGCGGGCCCTGCTCGGTGTGGCGGGTGTAGTAGAAGCCGCTCTTGTCGGTCTTGAGGGAGGCGCCGCCGAAGTAGCGCGCCCGCGGCAGCAGGTCGGGCAAATCTTTCCGCGTCTCCACGTCGAGCAGGCGGATGGTGACTTCATCCTCGCCGCCCTGGCGCACGGCGTAGGCGACGAGCGTTCCGTCCGCGGAGACATCGAGCAGGCTGACCGAAGTAGTGCGGTCGGCGCTCATCGGGTGCGGGTCGATCAGCACCTGGTCTTCGCCCTTCAATCCCTGACGCAGGTAGATGACGGCGAGGTCCTGGTCCGCCTTGCGCTTGCTGAAGAAGTAGCGGCCGTTGCGCTCGCGGGGGAAGCCCACGGTGTCGATGCGGAGCAGCTCGGTGAGGCGCTGCTTCAGAAGGTCGCGGCCGGGCACGGCGCCGAGCTGCGCCTGCGTGTAAGCGTTCTGCGCGTCTATCCAGGCGCGGGTTTCCGGGCTCTGCTGGTCTTCGAGCCAGCGGTAGGGGTCGGCCAGCTCGACGCCATGGAGAACTTCCTTGACGGCGTCGCGCCGGGTCTCGGGCGGCTTGGCCGCCGCGGTGTCGCCGGCGCGCAGGCCGAGGCCGGCGGTGAAGAGCAGTCCGGCCAGCAGCAGCACAAGCCCCGCTCGAAAACCCGTTCGCGTCGTCTTGCAGGAGGCACGGCTGTCCCACAGGTTTTGGAGCGGGGCAAGCCAGGCGCGGCGGAAAGGAAGCCGGGAGCCGAACGTTGATGCAGGCATGGGTGTCGAACCTCCCCGAAAAGTGAGGCGCCAATCTTCGCACAGCTTGGACGGGAAAATCCAGCCGGCGGTTTCCCTCTGGTAGAATACGGCTTCTCCAATGGGACGTCCGCGCCAGAAGAAGTCCCTGCCGCCGGCCGGCGAAGCGCGTCTGGCTGCGCTGCTGGCCGAAAAGCGCGTCTTCCAGCCCGCGGCCGCCTTTCGCCGGCAGGCGAACTGCGCCGACCCGAAGATCTACCAGCGCGCGGCGCGCGCCCCGGAAAAGTTCTGGGCCGAGCAGGCGCGCCAGCTCGAGTGGATAAAGCCCTGGAAGAAAGTGCTGGAGTGGAAGCCTCCCTACGCCAAGTGGTTCGGGGGCGGGAAGCTGAACGTCAGCGTCAACTGCCTCGACCGGCACATTCGTCCCGAGGCCTCGGGACGCCGCAACAAGGCGGCGCTTGTCTGGGAGGGCGAGCCGGGCGACCGCCGCACTTACACCTATTGGGACCTGTGGCGTGAAGTGAACCAGTTCGCCAACGTCCTGAAGCGCCTCGGCGTGCGCAAGGGCGACCGCGTCGCCATCTACCTGCCGCTCATCCCCGAGGCCGCCGTCGCCATGCTCGCCTGCGCGCGCGTCGGGGCGATTCATTCGGTGGTCTTCGGCGGCTTCAGCGCCGAGGCGCTGAAAGACCGCATCAACGACGCCCAGGCGAAGCTCCTCATCACCGCCGACGGCGGCTACCGCCGCGGCCAGGTGCTGCCGTTGAAGAACTACGCCGACGAGGCGCTCGCCCACTGCCCTTCGATTGAAAACGTCGTCGTGGTCAAGCGCGGCGGGGCCGAGTTCCCCGTGCACATCCGCGAGGGGCGCGACCACTGGTGGCACCGGCTGATGCAGGACGCCGCGGCCTGGTGCGAGCCCGCGCCGATGGACTCGGAAGACATCCTCTACATCCTGTACACCTCGGGCACCACCGGCAAGCCCAAGGGCATCATCCATACGACGGGTGGGTACCTCACCGGCGTCGCCGCCACCACCCGCTGGGTCTTCGACCTCAAAGACAGCGACGTCTTCTGGTGCACCGCCGACATCGGCTGGGTCACCGGCCACAGCTACACCGTCTACGGGCCGCTCGCCCTCGGTGCCACCACCGTGATGTATGAAGGCGCGCCCGACTGGCCCGCCCGCGACCGCTTCTGGGACATCTGCGAGCGCCACGGGGTTACTGTGTTCTATACGGCCCCCACCGCCATCCGCGCTTTCATGAAATGGGGCGCCGAGCATGTGCGCAAGCACGACCTCTCGCGCCTGCGCCTCCTCGGCACCGTGGGCGAGCCCATCAACCCCGAGGTCTGGGTCTGGTACCACCGGACCGTCGGCGGCGGCCGCTGCCCGGTGGTCGATACCTGGTGGCAGACCGAGACCGGCCACATCTTGATCACGCCGCTCCCCGGCCTGACCCCGCTCAAGCCCGGCTCGGCCACGTTTCCCTTCCCCGGCATCAGCGCCGACGTGGTGGACGCGCACGGCCGGTCGGTGAAAGAAGGCGGCGGCTACCTCGTTCTGACCAAACCCTGGCCGGGGATGCTGCGCGGCATCTGGGGGAACCCCGAACGCTACCAGGCCGGTTACTGGTCGCGCTTCCCCGGCATTTACCTCACCGGCGACGGCGCCAAACGCGACAAGGACGGCTACCTGTGGCTGCTCGGC
>MEKM01000027.1:18214-19540 GCA_001766965.1 Acidobacteria bacterium RIFCSPHIGHO2_01_FULL_67_28
GGCTCTCGGCGACGTCACCACCCTCGCCGACCCTTCCGTCCTCGAATCCCTCAAATCCCGCTACGCCGAAGACGCGGAGTGAGTGTTCTTGACCCAATGGAAAAAGCTCCCTCTCACCGATGAACGATTGTTTAGGACGTTCACGTGGGACGAAATATGTAGGCAAAAACGACAGTTGTATGTCCCATGTGAGTGCAACGAGTGTCACCGATGCGGCACCAAACGCGGCGTCTATAAGAGATGGATTCCGACGCCCGAGGGGAAGGCGATTGTTTGTGACCGTTGTGTGAAGATAGACCTGTGCCTCGAGTATTAGGACGGTCTTGCGATTCTGACTGGATAGCTAAGTGCTAGGAGGCTGGCCAATGGTAGCGGACATACTCGCCGTCCTCTTTCTAGCTCAAAGCGCTCGAACAGCTCTTCTTTCATCACTCGTAGATGTCCTGGTCCTTCTCTTTCTGGTGGTCGCGGTGAAGGCGACGAGGCCGTTGAACAGTCGCGCCACAGGTCTCTGGCGCAGGGGTCTGGTTGGCAAGATTCTGGTTATTGTAATTGCATTCTTAGCTACAGCGACAACGAGCGGATTCGTGTTCGACCTTATGAAGTGGGGCAAACTTACAGGTTCGGGAGTTGTTATTGGAAGTTTGGAGTGGTGGGCCATTCGATTGACAGCACTTGGGTTCATCGCTGCTCTCTTCTTCTTGCTGACCTGGATAGGAACTCGAGGAAAGCAACCCGGGCCGTGAGTCTGCCATGGGACGCTTGGAGGGAAATTCTTATGACAACGACCGGCACCTCAAAGTATCGTGGTTCCAAAGAGTTCTTTCTAGTCTATGCCGAGTTGATAACGGCAGCGCGAAAGAGAATACTGGTTGGCTATCAAACCGTCGCGCAGTTGATGGGCCTACCTTTGCGGGGTCAGCACATGGGACGTGAAGTGGGGCGCTTGCTTGGTGAAATCTCCGAGGATGAAGACCGGCTTGGCAGGCCGATGCTGAGTGCGTTGGCGGTCTCAATGGCGGGGATACCCGGAGATGGTTTCTTTAAGCTCGGAAGGAGCTTGGGGAAACTTTCTGGTTCGACCATCAAGGCGGAACGCGACTTCTGGGAAAAAGAAAGAAATGCCGTGTATGAAGCCTGGAAGTAGGTCGCTCAAGACCCGCTACGGCGAAGACGCGGAGTAACCGATGAAACCACCGGAGCAGTGGGAAGAAAAGGACATCCTGGCACTTGTTGAAAACAAGGCGGAGGAAAGCATTGACCTCGAATTCAAGAGCGCCGGAGCACTTGCCAGAACGGACGGGCACAAGAGAGAAATCAGTAAGG
>MEKM01000028.1 GCA_001766965.1 Acidobacteria bacterium RIFCSPHIGHO2_01_FULL_67_28
AAGTGCGCCTGGGCGAGGGCGGCGCGGCGATCGGGAAGGCCATACGCGCGGAGGAGCGCTGGCGGCAGCGGGTCGGGGAACGAAGCCGGCAGGCGCCCCAGGGCCTCGAAGATCAGCCGGCGGAACATCCGCGAGGTCAGCGCCCCGGCGGCTTCGTAGATGGGGACAATGCGGCCCGACTCGGTCGAGTCAGCGGGCTCGCGGCCGCCGGAAAGAATCTCGTGCTGCGGCTGGAGCATTTGCAGCTGCCCCGGCCGGTAGGGGTCTTCTTCCACCTTGCCGTAGATCACGACGCGCTGCCCGGGACGAAAGAGGCGGACGAGATAGTCGCCGTAGAACCACTTGGCGTAGAGGATGCCGCTCTGGTCGCCCACGGCCGCGTGGAAGGCGCGGCGGCGGCTGCGGCGGTAGCGGACCAGGCCGGCGGTCAGGACTTCGGCCTGGACGCAGGTAACAACCCCGGGCCGCAGCTCGCCGATGGGCGTGAAGCGGAGGCGGTTCTCATAGCGGAAGGGCAGATAGTAGAGCAGGTCTTCGAGGGTCTCGATGCCTTTTTGTTTCAGGAGCGGGGCGCGGCGGGGGCCGATGCCGGCCAGGGCGGTGACGGGAGCGTCGAGCGAAAGACTCATGCGCAGGGCGACTATAACACGGAGGAAATCCGCCGCCGCGACGCCCGGCGGCTAGGAGGCGGCGGGCTCGGAGAAGACCGGGGCGACGTGGTTGAGAGTGGTGGCCAGCCGCAGGGCGGTTTGCAGCAGCGGCATGAACCAGGCGGCCTCCTCGCGGGGCGCGCCCTCGCGGATGAGCCCGCGGATGCTCTTCAGCAGCTCCCCGGCGCGCACCACGGCGTAGCTCAAGAGGTCGAAGTGAGTCTTCCACAGGTAGCGGTCGCCGCGGGTTTTCTGGTAGCGCACCAGCTCTTCTTCGATCCAGGCGATGACGCCCAGGGCGTACTGGATGGCGCGGACGCTCTCGGGCGCCGTGCCGGCGACGCTGGGCACGAAGGCTTCCCGCTCCCAGGTGGCCAGGTCCAATTGGGCTTCGCGCAGGGGGAAAGCGACCCGCTCGGCCTTGCTCTGGTCGGGTGGCAGCTTTTCGACGAAGCGGGCGAGCCGGGTGATGATGCCCCGCAGCTCGCTTTCTTTCTGCGGGTCTTCCCCGCGGCGCACCAGGCGGTCAATGGGAGGCCGTTCCTCCAGCGTCTCCAGGGGACGCCCGACGCGCGGCTCGGCCGCGGCTTCTTCCTCCTCGTTGTCGACCCCGGCACCGGCCCGCGCCCCGGCGGGCAGGGCGAGCTTCTCGCAGGCGGCCTCGATGGCGCGGGTCACCGTCCAGGCCTCTTCGATTTGCTGGCGGATGCCTTGGCGGACGTCAGTCAGCTGCTTGTGGAGCAGCTTCTCGAAGTGGCGGCGGAAGGCGAGGTTGAAGCGGATGATGGTGGGGAGCGCGTCGGGGTCGTAGAAGTCTTCGCCCAGATTGATCTTGAGCGCCCGCGCCCGCTCCACGATGCGGGCGTGCACCAGTTGGTCAAAGTCGGTGAAGTCCTGGATCCGGGCGACCAGGGATTGCAGCTCGTGCAGCATCGTCTCCGCCGCCGGCTGGAGCTCGCGGGGAGGCAGCTCGGCGAAAAACTCCGCCACCGCCGCGGGAATCTCTTGGAGCGGGGTAGCCGCGGTGGAGAAGTAGGCGCTCAACAGGTAGTCGAGTTTGTCGCGGTCGTTCTCGGCGTGCGGGTGCTTGCGGAGGAAGTAAAGAATCAGGGCCTGCTGCAACTCGCCGTTCAGCCGGTTCTTCTCCAAATGGCTGCGGAGCAGGAAGGGGCTGATGCCCAGGTCGCCCACCGCCAGCCACTGCCGCACGGCGTGCAGGGCCTCCTCGGCTTTCTGCATCAGCTCCTGCGCGGTCTCCTGCTCGCCGTGTTTCAGCAAGTCCTTCGCCGAGCGCAGGAAATGGCGCACCTGCTCCAGGTTACCCGGCGGGGGCGAGGACTTCATCAGCTCGGCCAGGATGGCTTCGCCCAGGCGCGCCACCCGGTCGAGTTGCGCGACCTCTTCCTCCAAGCTGCGGATTCGCTCTTCCGATGACACAGATGACCTGCAACCTTCGCTAAAAAAACTTTCCCCCGGCGAGAAACGGAGCGATTCTAGCCTTGCCGTCCGGGGTTGACAATGACTTTCGACGCGGAGAGCGGAGCGTCATGAATCACCCGCGGCTCACGGTTCTGGCCGACGCCCTGGGCGCCATCCTGGCCGGGAACCTCCTTTACTTCCTTCTGCTCTCTCCCCGCCTGCCGGAGGTTTGGCGGCACCAGCCGTTTGCCTTCGACCCCGGGCTGGTCCTAGACTTCCTTCTTTGCCTGGGGCTCTTTGGCGCGGCGCGATGGCTGCGGGCGCGGGTTTGACCCGCCTGCGGGGCGAGGCTACTATTCTCGGATCATGAGCCGACGAACACTCCTCGGTTGGAGCGCGGTGGCGGCGGCCGGCTGGCTGTTGGCCGCCTGCGGCGAGCCCATTGTCGCCCGCAGTCCCGAAGCCCTCTACGCCCTGGCGCAACAGCAGATCGCCAACGCCAGCTACTCTCCCGCCGCCGACACCTTGGCGCGCGTCGTGCTGGCCGGGCCCGAGAGCGCGCCGGCCCGGCGCGCCCGAGTGCTCCGCCTGGCCCTGCTCGGAGGGATGGCGCGCGGCTACCAGCAGGTGGGAGAAAGCTACCTGGCGGGGTCGAAGTCGGCCGGCGCCGCCGCCTATGCCTCCCAGATGCGCACGATAGCCCTCGACTATTTCGGCCGGGCGCGCGGCAGCTCTCTCGAGATGATGGACGCGCTCGACCGGATGCTGCGCGAGCCGGCCAGCCCTCTGTCGGGCGCGGACATCAGCCTGGCGGCGGCCGCTGCGGAGCGGGCGGTCCTGGCCCAGGTGCGCCAGGGGCAGTGGGTCGAAGACGCCATCCGGCTGCGCGCCGAGCGCGCCGAAGTCGGGGAGCAGGTTCGAGAGATGCTGGCGGGCTTTGCCGGGACTGGCGGGAAAGAGGTCGACCCGGCGGCGCTTTACCTGGCCGCGGCCCGCGAGCTCCTAACCTTGAGCGGGATCTTCGGCCCGGAGGGCCTGCGCGAGCCCCGCAGCCTCCGGCTCTATCACGAGCGCGCTCTCCAGCTGGCCGAGCGGGCCGGAGAGCTGGCCGCCGGCCGCCCGCCGCTCCTCGAAGAAAGCGCGCGGCTCCAGGCTCTTTGCCGGGACGCCTTGAAGAAGCAGTAAACCCCGGGGAGACCCCAGGCCTTGCTTACCCTTTGCCGCGCGCCGCGTCTAACCGGTTGACGGGGAACAAACGACGCGCGCGATGGAAGGCTGCTTGGAGCTGATCCACCGAGTGCCCGGAGCTACGCCGCAGCTCGACGCGCTGGAAGAACGGACCCTGATCCGCCAGGCGCAACGGGGCGATCGGGCCGCCTTCGAGCAGCTCGTGCGGCTGCACGAAGGGGGTGTGCTCCGGCTGGCCTTGCAGATGGTGCGCTCGGAAGAGGAAGCGAAAGACATTTACCAGGAGGCGTTCTTGAAGATTTACCGCTCGCTCGGCCGCTTCCGGTTCGAGTCGCGCTTTTCGACCTGGATGTACCGCGTGGTGATGAACGTCTGCCTCGATCATCTGCGGCGCGCCGGCACCCGCCGCGAAGTGCAGGCGCCGGAAAGCGAGCCCGGCCAGGCCGAGTTCTTCCACACCCTGCCGGAAGAGCGCCCCGCGCTCAACCCCGAGCGCGCCCTCCAGGGCCGGGAGGTGCAGCGGCGCATCCAGGCCGCCCTCACCCGCTTGAGCCCGCGCGAGCGCCTGGTCTTCGAGCTGAAGCACTACCAGGGGATGAAGCTGCGGGCCATCGGGGACTACTGCGGCACGAGCGAGCAGACGGCCAAGAACTGCCTGTTCCGCGCCACCCAGAAGCTGCGGCTGGAGCTGAAAGAGATCGCCTAATGAGGGAGTCGCCATGAACTGCAAGACGGTCGAAGACAAGCTGACTTTTTATCTCTACGACGAGCTCGAGGCCGGAGAGCGGGCGGCGGTCGCCGCCCACCTCGAAGCCTGCGCCGCCTGCGCCGCCGCCGCCCGCGAGCTCGAGCGGATGCGCGCCGTGCTCGACCAGCGCCCGCGCCGCGAGCCCTCGCCGGAGCTGCTTGTCCGCAGCCGCGAAGCGTTGGACGAGGCGCTCGACCGCGAGGCAGAAAGCTGGCGCGCTCTGGTGCGGAGCTGGTTCATCGTGCCCCCGGGCGTCTCCGCCTTGCGGGCGACGGCGGCCCTGACCATCCTGGTGCTCGGCTTTTCCCTGGGCTGGACGCTCCGGACGCGCGTGCCCGCTGCCGCGACGGGCAACGGCTCCGGCCAGGCGCCCTGGGTGGGCTCCGACTTGAGCAACCTGCGCATCAGCGGCGTCAGCCAGGTGGCCCCCGACCCGCAGACCCGCGCGGTGCGCATCACCCTGGACGCCCAGCGCCGCGTGGTCCTGGAAGGTTCCTTCGACGACCCGCGCATCCGCCAGGTGCTGCTCTACGCGATGAAGAACTACGACAACCCCGGCATCCGCCGCGACACCCTGGAAGTGCTGGGCCAGAGCGGGAACAATCCCACCGTCCGCGAAGCTTTGCTCTACGCCCTGCGCCGCGACCCGAACCCGGGCGTCCGCCTGGAAGCGGCGGAAGCCCTGCAGGCGCTCGACTGGGGGCCGGACGTTCGCCAGGCCCTGCTCGACGTCCTGCGGGAAGACCAGAACGCAGGCGTGCGGGTGGCGGCGGTGAACGTTCTGGTGGAGCACGCTGACGAGAACGTGCTGCCGGTGCTGGAACAGATGGCTGCCGGCGACCCCGACACCTACGTGCGCCTGACGTGCGCCCGCGCCCTGCGCGAGCGCGCCCGCGAGGATTTCTAGGAGGGATGATGCGAGTTCGATTCGGTTGGCTGGTGGCGCTGGCGGCGGTGGCGAGCCTGCCGCTCGCCGCGCAGACCGACGCCTACGTCAAGCGCGGCAGCATCCAGCGCGAGGGGCGCGCCTGGGTGGAAGAAACCGTGTGCGGAGCGCCGGTGCAGGAAGGCGGGCGGCTGGTGCTGCGGACCCATATGGGCTCGGTGCGGGTCAAGCCCGGCCCGGCGGACCGCATGGAGTGCCAGGTGCGGGTGAGCGCGTTTGCCGGAAGCGAGCAGGAAGCCCGCGCTTGGTTGAGCCGTTTTGAGTTGACCGTGCGTCGCGTCACCGGCGGCAGCGTGTATCTGGGCGGAGAAGTAATGCCCGACTACCCCCGTCGGGTCGGGTGGAACGTCTCCTATGAAATTCAGGTGCCGCTGCGGTTCAACCTAGACATCGAGACGCGAGCCGGCGGCATCGAGGTCGAGAGATCAGAAGGCGAGCTCCGCGTGGTCACCGCCGGCGGCGACATCCGCACCGGCGACGTCACCGGCCCCGTCCGCGCCGAAACTGCCGGCGGCAACATCGAGCTCGGCAGCATCGGCCAGCGCCTGGAGGCCCGCACCGCCGGCGGCTGCGTGACCGTGGGCGACGTCAAGGGCGACGCCGTGCTGGAGACGAGCGGCGGGCAGATCATCGCCGGACGCATCGAGGGCAGCGTGCGCGCCGAAACCGCCGGCGGCGACATCATCCTGCGCAGCGCCCGCACCGAAATCGTCGCCACCACCGCCGGCGGCCAGATTCGCATCGGCGAAGGCGGCGGCAGCGTGCGCGCGGAAACCTCCGGCGGCAGCATCCTGCTCTCGGCGGCCCGCGGGCCCATCCGCGTCGAGACCGCCGGCGGCAGCATCAACCTCTACCGCATCCAGGGCGCCATCCAGGCCACCACCGCCGCGGGCAAGATTTTCGCCCAGATTGCCGCCAAGCCGGAGACCTTTGCCGCCTCCGAGCTGGAGACGGCTTTCGGCGACATCGAGGTCTACCTGCCGCCCGACCTGGCGCTGACCATCGACGCCACCATCGAGATGGCCGCCGGGCACAAGATCCTCACCGACTTTCCCCTGCAAATCGAGGACGGGGAGCCGCGCTACCAGCCGGCGGTGGTCCGCGGCCGCGGCCCCGTGAACGGCGGCGGCCAGATTCTCCGCATCCGCACTGTGGGCGGCAACATCGAGATCCGCAAGCTCACCCCCGCCTTGCTCGAAAGCCTCCAGCAAAAACAGCAGTGGCTTTGGGAGCAGTGGCAGGAAAAGGAAAAGATGCGGCTCGAGAGGGAGCGGCTGCGCGAGCAGCAGCGTCAGAAGCGGCGCGAGAAGGAAGTCAAGCGGGAGCAGGAACCCCCATCCCCCTTCTAGTGCCGTTCCAACTTGTTCCGCCAACGAGCGCGACCAGAGTTGCGGGGGACGGCGGCAGTTCCTTGTGGAGGATAGTTAGGGTCAAATAGTTGGAACGGCACTAGGAGGCGCTCGATGAGGTTCCGGGCTCTGGTTGAACTCGGCGGGCCCTTGTTCTTGGCGCTGGCGGCGCTCCCGGCTGCGGCGGGGCCGCCGCAGAGCTGGACGGCGCGCTATCCGCTGCCGGCGGACGGAGAGGTGGCGGTCAGCAACGTGCAGGGCTCCATCGAAGTCGAGGGCTGGGACCGCGCGGAAGTGGAAGTGACAGTGGTGAAGACCGCCGGAGAAGAAGGCTCGCCCGACGACGCCGTCATCAGCGTCGAGCGGAACGCGCGCGCCTTGCGCCTGCGCACCCTCTATCTGCAGGGAGCCGACGCCCCCGTTCAGGTGGACTACCATTTGCGAGTACCCCGCCAGGCCCGCCTCGCCGGGCTGCGCACCGTGAACGGGGACGTGGTGGTGCGCAACGTGGAGGGCGACCTCGAAGCCCACACGCTCAACGGCGACATCGTCGCCAGCGGCGGGGCGGGCAGCGTGGTCGCCCAGGGAGTGAACGGCGACGTGCGCGTGTCCTTGCGGGCGCTGCCGCCCCCCGACGGCCGGCTGCAGCTCGAGACCATCAACGGCGACGTCGACCTGGAGCTGCCGGAAAACGCCGGGGCGGACCTGGAGTTGAGCACGGTGGCTGGCCGCATCGAGGGGCTGCCGTACTTCCCGGCCGCCGCCACCGACGGGGCTGTGCGCGCGCGCCTGGGACGCGGCGGCCTGACGGTCCGCCTGCGCACCATCCGCGGCGACATCCGCATCGCCGCGCCGGAGCAGATGCTGTGACGCCCTCAAAGAGATCGGGAGCAATTCCGACTGCTAAGGAGAAAGCCATGAACGAGAAGCGACAGGGTTGGTGGCTGGTCCCGCTCGGGGTCCTGCTGGTAGCCGTGCTGGCCCCGCTTAGCGGGGTGCCGGTCCAGGCCAAGCCGGAGAACGAGGTGGTGATCTTCGCCGGGCACCCCCGGCTGGGGGTGCGCATCAGCGACGTCACCGCCGAGCGCCTGGCGGAGCTGAAGCTCGCGGGCGAAACCGGCGTCGTGATTGAAGAGGTGGAAGAGGACACCCCGGCGGCCAAGGCCGGGTTGCAGAAGAACGACGTCATCCTGACCTTCGCCGGCGAGCGGGTGCGCAGCGCCGCGCAGTTGCGGCGGCTGGTGCAGGAGACCCCCGCCGGGCGCAAGGTGGCGCTCGAGATCAGCCGCGGCGGGCAGACGCGCCCGGTGGAGGTGACGCTCGAAGAAGGCGCGCGTCTCCGCCGCTCGCAGATCCGCGTGCCGCGCATCGAAATACCGCGCTTCGAGATGCCGCGCATCGAGATCCCGGAGATTCACGTGTTCTCCCGGGGACCGCGGCTGGGGATTTCCGCCGATGAGCTGACGCCGCAGCTGGCCGAATACTTCGGAGTGAAGCAGGGCAAGGGTGTGCTGGTGCGCGAAGTGATGACCGGCGGCGCCGCCGCCAAGGCGGGCTTGAAGGCGGGCGACGTCATCGTGCGCATCGAGGACGAGGCCATTGCCGACGTGGGCGACCTGCGCCAGGCCCTGGCCAAGCACGAGAGCAAAGAGGTCACGCTCGGCATCGTGCGCGACCGCCGCGAGCAGACCCTGAAGGTTCAGCTGGAGGCGCCCAAGACCGTCACCCCGCGGCGCTCCGCCGAGAATGAGCTGTACTGGATCGACGACGAGGGCGAGTTCCACCGCCTGGCCGCCGAAGCCCAGGCCGAGGCCGTCGAAATCCAGAAGGAGATGCACCATCTCCAGATGGAGCTGCAGGAAGAGCTTCGGGGCGAGCAGCAGCTCTGGCAGGAGAACTACCGCCGCGAGTGGGAGCAGGAACAAAAGAAGCTGCGGCAGGAGATGGAGAAGGTCCGCCGGGAGCTGCGTCGGGTGGATGTGATCTAGTACCGTTCCAACTGTTTGAGCCTAACTCTCCCTAGCAAGAAGTTGCGGCGGTCTGGCCCCAACTCGGGCTGATCCCGTCGGGGGAAAAAGTTGGAACGGCACTAGGGGGCGGCGCTCTCGGGGACAACCTCGACGTTCATCTGCGGCGCGCGCAGGCGCACGAAGCGCCCCGACTCGGTCACCCAGAGCAGCACTTCGTTGTCTTCGGTGGTGATGGCGAGCTGGCGGACCGGCTGCGGCTGGCCCTCAACCTCGAGCGTTTCGACGCCCCGCAGCTCCAGACGCACTTCCCCGGGCTGCACCGCCTGGGGCACGAAGACCTTCACCGTCTGCGCCCCGCCCGCCTGGTAGTCGTAGAGCTCGGCCAGCAGCAGGTACTGGTGGAAGAAGTTGTTGTCGAGCAGGGCGACGCGGGGCGTGTCGAAGGTGAACACCTGCTGGTCCTCTTTGGCGTCCGGAGGAAGATAGCGGACGGTGGCCACCGCGCCGGCAAACTCGATGCGCACCCAGGCGGTCTTGGGAGTTTCGGTCTTCCATTCGTAGCTGCGCGGGGCGAGGTCGGCCCCGAGCAGGAGCCGGCTTGTCTGGCGGACCTTCTGCCCTTCGATTTCCAGGTCCACCTCGCCGTTCGCCTGAATCTCGGTGGCGGTGCGGGTGATCTGGTAGCGCTCGCGGCCGATGAGTTGGCCGTCCGCCAGGATGCGCAACTGCCCCTCTCGGGGCTCGGGCGCGGCGGCCCCGCAGAGCGGGGCGGCCAGAATCAGGGCGGCTCCTAGAAGACGACGCATCGCAGAATCTCCTCCACCACGGCCGCCGGGTCGCGCTGGTCGGCGTCGACGCGGAAATCGGCTTTCTGATAGTACGGCAAACGCTGCTCGTAGAGCTGCCGGAAGCTGGTGGCGTCGCGGAAGAGCGGTCGGTGAGGCAAGCCGCGGCAGCGCCGGCGCAGCTCCTCGACCGGGCAGTCGAGCCAGACGCTGACCCCGCCGTCGGCGCGGATGCGGTCGAAGTTGTCCGCCTGGGCGAAGGTGCCGCCCCCCAGGGCCACCACCGTCGGCTCCTCGCTCCCCGTCAGCGTCTCGTCCAGCAGCCCGCGTTCCACTTCGCGGAAGTAGGGCTCCCCCTGCTCGGCGAAGATCTGGGCGATGGTGCGGCCCTGGCGGCGCTCCAGCTCTTCGTCGAGGTCGAAGAAACCCCAGCCCAGGCGCTGCGCCAGCAGGCGCCCCACCGTGGTTTTGCCGCAGCCCATGAAGCCCACCAGATAGAGGCGGCGGCGGATGGGAATGGGGCCCTTGGTCATCGCGCCGGGCGCGCGTCTCGTTACTGCTTGCGCAGGCGGATTGTACCACTGAAGGAAGTGGCGCGGACCAGGGCCGCGCCGGTGTGCACGGTGCCGAGCAGGCTCTTCATCACGCTGCCCTGGGGCACGCGCCCGTGGGAGCGGGGCCGCAGCGGCAGCTCGTTGACCACCTCGCCCTGCACGGAGCGGGCGTCGAGCTCGAAGGAAGCGGTGGCGGGCAGCAGCAGCTCGATGAGTCCTTCGTGGTTGATGAAGTCGTAGGAGCCGCCGCGCTGGAAGTCGCCCTGGTAGTAGATGTCGCCCGAGGTGGTGTTGGCCACCAGGCGCTCGGTGTCGGTGTCGAGGAAGCGCAGGGTGCCGCTGATGGAGGCGGCGTCGAGCCGCCCCGTGCAGCGCTCCGCGGTCACGCTCCCGTTCAGCGTCTTCACCGAGGTGTGCCCGTTGACGTTGCGCAGGTAGACGCTGGCCGCCACCGTCTCCACGGTGACGTCCCGGAAAAAGCTTTCCACCCGCAGCGTGCCGGTCTCCTGGTAGAGGTGCAGGCGGGCGCTGGGCGGGGCCCAGATCTCGTAGTCCACGGCGCGCTCGCCGGCCGGCGCCGAGCTTTGCAGCAGGTGGGTGTGCACGTGGATGCGGTTCTCGCCCTGTTCGATGTGGGTCTCGACCGCCTGCGAGCGGCGCAGGGCGATGACCTGCACCTGGGGCCGGGTCCAGGACTGCAGCGTCACCTGGCCGTGCAGGTTGCGGAGCTCGATGGTCACGTCCTCGCTGGCGGGGAAGACGCGCTCGATGCGCTCGGCGGCCGCGGCCCGCGGCAGTGCCAGCGCGACGGCAACGAGAAGCAGGGCGTAAAGAAAACGCTTCATCGGGATTACCGGCCGGCGTCCAGCCAGACCGGGTCGCTCATCGCCTGCAAGACGGTGGCCTTCTGGCGGTAGAGGCGCAGGAGCTCGTCGCGGGCCAGGGTGTCGTCCGGGTAGGCGGCCAGCCGCTGCTGCGTTTGTTCGATGGCGCGATCGACGGCATCGAGCGGCCGCGCCGTCATCTCCCGCAGCTCGGGGTCGACGGGCGAGGTCTCTTCCGCCATCACGCGGTA
>MEKM01000029.1:0-1190 GCA_001766965.1 Acidobacteria bacterium RIFCSPHIGHO2_01_FULL_67_28
ACCTATGCCTACGCCCAGTCCCGCCAGGTCTCGCGCAACCTCCTGGCCGACCCGCCCTTTGTGCCGAGCTTCGAGGGGCGCACGGCGCCCTTTCCCTTCTTCGACTTCACGTCCGACTTCCTGAACCACACCCGGCGGCACCACGTGAGCTACCAGAGCGACTGGCGCGCCGGCGCGGCCGGCTCGAGCGCCGGACAGCACTTCTTCACCTTCGCCTTCGAGTGGGACCGGGAGCTGGGCCTGCTCGGCGAGCGGCTCTTCCCCAGCCCGGCGGTCGAGGCCGAGCGCGACAACTTCGGAACCGTCTTCCAGCACCAGGCGCTCTGGGGGCGGCTCTACTTGACGAACGGGGTGCGCGTCGAAGACAACGCCAGCTTCGGCACCACGGTTGTGCCCCGCAGCTCACTCGCCTACTTCCTGCGGACGGGTGGCGGGGCGCTCGGCGCGACCAAGTTCAAGTTCAACTTCGGCCTGGGGGTGAAGGAGCCGACGCTGGTCGAATCGTTCAGCCCCGGGCCGTTCGTCGTCGGGAACGCCCGGCTCGCCCCGGAGCGCACGCGCAGCTTCGACTTCGGGGTGGAGCAGCGCTTCTGGGCTGACCGCGCCAAGCTCGAGGTCAACTGGTTCGATAACCGCTTCCGCGACCTTATTGGTTTCGAGATCACGAGCTTCACGCCGTTTTTTACCGGGTCGTTCTTCAACCTGGGCCGGACGAAGGCGAAAGGGGCGGAAGTGGTGCTGGAGCTTGCGCCCGGGAAGGGCCTGCACGGGCGCGGCACTTACACATTTCTTGATTCGCAGGTCACCGAAAGCGGCACCGTCTTCGACCCTGTGTTCGAAGCCGGCAACCGGCTGCTGCGGCGGCCGAAGCACTCCGGCGCTCTGCAGCTCTTCTGGGACTGGAAGCGGTTGACGGTGGTCTCGACGGCGGTCTTCGTCGGGCGGCGCACGGACAGCGACTTCTCGCTCCTCGGGCTGACTTCGAACCCGGGCTACACCAAGTGGGACCTGGGGGCGAGCTACCGCAGCCCGCACCGGGTCACTTACTTCGCCGCGGTCGAGAACCTCCTCAACCGGGAGTACATGGAGGTGCTCGGCTTCCCCGCGCTCAAGCTCGCCGTCCGCGCCGGCGCCCGGCTCGAGTTCTAGGCCGTGCGGGCCGGGGGGGCTATACCCCCCTAGGCGGCATG
>MEKM01000029.1:1359-3044 GCA_001766965.1 Acidobacteria bacterium RIFCSPHIGHO2_01_FULL_67_28
TGGGCGCGGCGCAGCAGCCGGCGGAGCCGCCGCCGAGCTCGGACATCGTCGAAATCCTGGCCGACTCGCAGCAGAAAGCGGGGGACGTCTACCTCTTGCGCGGGAACGTGGTCATCCACTATCGGGGGATGACGCTCACGGCCGACGAAGTTGTCTACGACGAAGCCAAGCGCGTGGCCGACGCCCGCGGGCACGTGGTTTTCGAGCGCGAGGACGACCGCCTCGAGGCCGACGAGGCCCACTACGAGCTCGGCACCGGCGCGGGTGTCTTCCTGAACGTCGAGGGCACCGCGGGGCCGCGGCCGCGGCCGACCGACGACTACCTGGTGACCTCGAATCCTTTCTACTTCAAGGCCGAGCGGGTCGACCGCCGCAGCGACGGCAGCTACCTGGTCCAGCACGGCTGGGTGACGAACTGCCAGCCCGGCCGGCCCAAGTGGCGCCTGAAGGCGGCGCGCGCCCAGATCCGCCCCGGAAACGACGCCCGGCTCTACCATTCGACATTCCTGATTGCGGGCGTGCCCATTCTTTTCTCGCCCTACTTCTCGATGTCCCTCGCCGAGGAGCCGCGCCAGACCGGGTTCCTGCTGCCGAGCATCGGGAACGACTCCCGCCGGGGGACGACCGTGGGCGACGCCTTCTTCTGGGCCATCAACCCCCACGCCGATCTGACCCTGGGGGCGCAGTACTTCAACCAGGGCGGCTGGACGCAGAGCGCCGACTTGCGGGCGCTCCCCACCGAGAACAGCCGCATCGAGGTGAACTACTTCGGGGCGGTGGCCGCCAAGTTCGGCCGCACCCAGGCGCGCTTCGGCGGGCAGGACCTGCGGCAGAGCGGCCAGTACGTCCGCGTCTACGCCGAGAGCCGCTGGGCCAACGGCTTTCGCGGGGTGATGGACCTGGACTACTTGAGCTCCTTCGCCTTCCGGCTGGGCTTCGCCGAAACCTTCAACGAGGCGGTGCGCTCGGAAGTCCACGCCGACGCCTTCCTCACCAATAACCCCGGCACCCTCTACTTCAACGGCTTCTTCAGCCGCTACCAGACTTTCTTCCAGCCCCAGCCGGAAACCTCCATCACGCTGCTCCAGGCCCCGGGCTTCGAGTTCGGCACACGGCCCTACTGGCTCGACTGGTTCAAGAACCAGCCGGTCTATTTCAGCTTCGACTCCTCGGTGGGCGGGATGCGCCGCGACGAGCCCCGGTACCAGACCCCCAACCTCGTCCAGCGCTACAGCCTGTTTCCCCGCGTCACCTTTCCCTTCACCCTCGGGCCCTACTTCAGCCTCACCCCGACGGTCGGCGTGCGCGCCACCCGCTACAGCGCCCGGGTGGTGGACGACCCGTCCGCTCCCAACGGCAAGCGCGTCCTGAACGAGCCGCTGCGCCGCGTGAGCGAAGAGGTGAGCGTGGACCTGCGCTTCCCTTCGCTCGAGCGCGTCTTCGAGCGCGGCGACCACAAGTACAAGCACGTGATCGAGCCGGAGGTGACCTACCGCTACGTCAACGGCGTGCGCCACACCGATGAGTTCCTGCGCTTCGACGACTCGGACATCCTCTCCGACACCCACGAGATCGAGTACGCGCTGACGCAGCGGCTGTTTGCGAAAGAGCCGGGGGAGGACGGCCAGGCGCGGGAGATCTTGAGCTGGCGCTTGAGCCAGAAGTATTTCTTCGACCCCGACCTG
>MEKM01000029.1:3107-3281 GCA_001766965.1 Acidobacteria bacterium RIFCSPHIGHO2_01_FULL_67_28
GGTTCTCGCCCATCGCCTCCACGGTCAAATTCGACCCCGGCGGGCGCTACCACGCCGACTTCCGGCTGGACTTCGACCCCGACCAGGGCAAGGTGACCAACACGCGCTTGACGGCGGGGACCCGGGTCGCCGAGCTCCTGCGTCTAAGCGTCTCGCACTTCACCACCCGCAACC
>MEKM01000029.1:3296-8276 GCA_001766965.1 Acidobacteria bacterium RIFCSPHIGHO2_01_FULL_67_28
CACCACCCGCAACCTGGAGCTCCTCCAGCCGCACTCGAACCAGCTGCGCTTCCTGGTGGCCTACGGCGAGCTCTACCGCCGCGGCTTCAACGCCGTGGTGGCCTCGACCTGGGACATGCGGCGGGACTTCTTGCCCAACACCGTGGTCCAGACGAGTTACAACTGGGACTGCTGCGGCGTGGCCTTCAGCTACCGCCGGCTGGGCCTGGGGCTGCTGCGCAGCCAGAACGAGTACCGCTTCACCTTCACGCTGGCCAACGTGGGCAGCTTCGGCACCATCCGCTCCCGCGAGCGCCTGTTCTAGCTACGGCGGCTAGTTGGCGCCGGAAACGCTGATGCGATAACGCAGGTCGGGGCGGGCGTCGCCGCGGAAATCGAGGACGTGCACGTAGAAGGTCAACGGGGTCGCGGGCGGCCCCGGCACCTGGAACTCTAACTTGGAGTCCATGAGCTCGCCGAGAGTAATGTCGTCATTCAGGCAAACATCGTCGAAGGCAGTGGGGGTGGTGTCGGGGGCGCCGGTCACACCGTCATCCGTGCCGGGGTTGCGGCAGGTGGTGTAGCGGACGCCCTCGGCGTTGACGATTTCGAGCACGGGGTCCATGGGGCTGTCCGGGGAGATCTGTTCCGCAGAGATCACGACTGTCACTGTGTTCCCGGCATTGGCGGTGATCTTGTAGTAGTCGGTGTCGGGGCCGGGAGTCTCCGGAGGATCCGCGAAGGGGCTGATGGAGGCCAGCCAACTGCCGTTGGGCAGCGGCGTGGCTTTGGCAATGGTGTCGTTGCGTCCCAGGCCGGGGGCGAGCGCCAGGCTGACAGCTTGCTGAACAATCTGGGATGGGAACGCGAAGTCTCGCACCTGGAGCGTGATGTCGAAGGTCCCCGGCACGGTGGGGACACCGCTGATGGCATCATTCATCCACAGAATCAACCCGTCGGGCAACCCGCTCACGGACCAGAGATAGGCCGGGATTCCGCCGCTCACCTCCAGGGGCACCGTGTAGGGGAACCCCTGCGCTCCGTCCGGCAGCGATGTCGTATTGATGACGAGCGGCTCGGCCACCCGGATGTACAACGGCCAAGAAACCGCTTGGGGCGGAGTGCTCGAATCGGAGGCCCGGATGGTGAACGGCCCGCACATGCCCGAGCTCACCGGATTCCCCGAGACGTTCAGAGAAGCCAGGGAGCCGGCGAACCCGAGCTCCAAGCCTTCGCACGGCGTCCCCGGAACGCCGGCCCCGGCCGCATCGAAGAAAGCTGTCGGCTCGGTCCAGGTGAAGGGGGCCGTGCCGCCGGAAACGTCAACATGTTCCGTGTAGGAGCGGCCGCGGACGCTGTCGTCCAGACCGGACGTGCCCGTCCGGAGATCGACATTCACCTGGAGAGTGTAGGCCTGGGTGTCGCTCTGCGGTGGACTCTCGGAATCCTCGACCTGGATGGTAAAGTCAAAAGTGCCGGCGGCGGTCGGGGTGCCGCTGATAAGGGCTACCGTAGGCTGGCTGGTGAGAGCCAGGCCGGGGGGAAGGCCCCCCTCGGTAATCGTCCAGGTGTAAGAGTAGTTGCCGCCTTCCGCGAACACCCCGACGGCATAGTACTGGCCGCGGTAGGCGACCGGCACGGAGGTAGTGGTGATGGTCAGCGGGGGGATGATGACGGTGACACTGGCGAAGGCTTTCTTCTTGCCGCTGGCCAGCTTGGCGCGGACGGTGAGCTGGCAGCCGGGATTCGCCGGAGCGCAGGCCGGCGGATTCGGCACCGCCGTCGGGGCTTCGTAGCGCCCCAGGCGGTTGCCATTGGCGTCCGCCCCGATGTCGACGATGGTTCCCCGCTTGCTGTTTCCGCCGGAAATGCAATTCTTCCCGTTGGCGTCGCACACGCTCCAGTAGACGATTTTGGGAGCGCCGACGACTTCGGCCGTGAAGGTTTGGGTCTTCCGCAGAGGAACGACCGCCGAAGCTGGCGAGAGAGTGATCGTGGCCTGACCCGCGGCCGCCGAGGGACAGACCAGCAGGCCGAGGAGTCCCATCCATACAACTCTCTTCGCCCCGGGCGGCTGGGTCCGGGCGGGAGCGCCGGATTGCCGACGACCACTCATCCCCTCACCCACTCGCGGTTCTCCCGGAGCCAGGGCGCCAGTGATTCCCGCAGCCAGAGGCGGACAATCTCAAAAGCATCCAGCCGGCGGGGAGTCCCGTTCAAGATGATGTCAATGCCGGAGGCCGTGGCGCCCGCCGCTACAGTGACCGGGCTGGAAAGATAGGTGGGGTCGTCGTTCGCTTCCCCCACGTTCCAGAACTCCTGGGCGCCCGGGTTGGGGAACGGCGGGTCGAGCGGGCCGACGCTGGAACCGCCTTGAAAGGCGGCCGAGAGCCCCTCGACCTCGATGGTGTAGGCGCCCGGAGGCACAGGGATCTCGAACGCCCCGATCAGGGCCGGGTCGCGGGAGCCGAACGGGCTGCCGCCGGTGTTCGTCCCCGTGACGCTCTGGCCGGGGTTGCCGGTGAACCGGTAGCCGGACACCACGGAGACGGCGAACCGCCGGGATTCGTTCTCGGTGGTGCCGAGGTCATTCACCCGGCGGGCGATGACATTCACCCCCTGCGCAGGAGTGAGGCCGTCTGAAAAAAGGATCGTGCCGCTGATGGTGCCGTAGCTGCTGCTGAAGCTCGGGTCCGGATAGAGCCGGGACACCCAAGCAAGATCATCCATTGAAAGCGTGCGGGCCGGGTGCACTCCGGGGACCTCGGTCAAGCCACTGATGAGGAAAGGGAACATGGTGGGGAGGCCGAAGGCGTCGTCCGACCCCGAGGCGCACCCGAACAAGCAGTTCAGGTTGACCTGGGAGTGGTCGAGCCCGAAGAAGTGCCCGAACTCGTGGATGAAGACGGCTTCGAACTCGTTGCCGGTCAGCTCGCCGTTGAACGTCTGGCCGTCGAGAAAGCCCCCGTTCAGCGCCACCAGGGCGGACACGATTCGCCCTCCGTTGCTCACCTGGCACGGGCCAGCAAAACCGATGACTCCCGACCCGGGGCCAAACAGCACGCTGAAAAGAGCCCCCTGCTTGTCGTAGATAATGGGACTTTGCGAGCCCGCCTCACACCGGCCGACGACCCTATCGAATTCAGCCAAGGTCTCGACGTTGCCATCCGCTAGCCCCGTGATTTGTCCCAGGCGGTTGAAGCCGATGGCGGCGGTGGGCACATCCTCCCAGACTTGAAACATGGCCGCCACCAAGTCGTTGGCCTCGCTGTTGCTCAAAACGCCGAGGCCGCCCCCGTCCGTCCGGTATTGCACTTCTCCCAGGCTGATATCCCAGGTGAAGGGTTGGCCCGGCGGACCGAAAGTTCCTCCCACGACGAGCGGACCTCCCGCCCACGCCGACCCGCCCGGCTCCAGGATTCCCCCGAGGGCGAGCGCCAGCAGGCCCAGCGCGGCGGCGACGCCGGAGGTGTTGCGGCGGCAGCGGATCATTCTTGGCATTCGGTCCCTAACTCGTGCCGGCGAGCCCTCGAATCAAGTCTCGCAATTCATCCCAGGGTAGCGGGCCACCCTGGAAGCGTTCGAGCAACTGGAGCTGCTTGCGCGTCAGCCGGACGCCCCGGCTCTCAAGGGCCGACCGCAACTCCCAAAACAGCCCGACGTTGCCTGCTTCGTTCACCACAAACCTCTGCCCCACGGCGTTCCGGATCACCCGGAATCGCCCCTGCCCCAAGCCCACAGGACTCGAGAGACCCACTTCACTGGGAGGAGTGAGAAAGAGTAGCAGTTCTCCGCCCTTGCGGTAGCCGGCGCCGTCGGTGCGGTCGCGAAGGTCCCAGATGTATTGGCGGAAGGTCAGCGTGTCCCCGGCCTGCCCCTTGAGGGTTTCCTGCACCCGAAGAGTCACGACTACCGTGGTCAGGTTGGGGAAGTCCGGGTGGGGCTCGACCCGGGCGAAGACCACCTGGGCGTGAATGATGGTGCCCGCCCGGTCTACCAGGTCAACCAGGGTTTGCTGGGCGGCCAGGCCTCCCCGCTGCGCCTGCGCGGGCAACCCGAGAAGAAAGCCGACGGCGGCGAGGAGATTGACGAGACCTCGGAAGGAGCGACTTCGATCCATAACAGTCAACCGGCCGACTTGGGGTCGGCCCTCTTCAACCAAGATATCATACGCTCCCCCGCCCGGCAAACCCGGCGCCGGGCATCAGCGTCTAAGGCAAAGACGGGCCGTGTCGGGGGTAGACCCGGAAGCGGAGGCTGCGATAAACTGTGAGTTCCTTGAGCATCGTAGGAGACCCGCAGAGTTGCTGAAGCTGACGCCAAGAAAGAAGCGGTTCGGCAGGCGCGCCTGGCCGGCCCTTGCGCTCGCGCTGGCGCTGCTGGCCGCCGGCGGCCTGCCCGCGCTCGCCCAGGACACCCAGCTCAAGTTCGACACCAAGAACGTCGACGACGGCACCGTCGGCTTGCCGTACAAGAGCCGCATCCAGATGATCGGCGGCACGCCCCCCTACAAGTGGCAGCTGGGCAGCGGCTCCAGCCTGCCCCCCGGGCTCGCGCTCAAGAAGCTCAAGGGCGTCATCGTCGGCACCCCCACCACCCTCGGCACCTTCACCTTCACCGTCCGCGTGACTGACAGCCCCGGTGCCGCCGCGAACCGCGACTTCACCATCACCATCGGCGACACCACCGAGGTCGTCGAGCTGGTGAGCGTCAGCACCACGGGCACGGTCGGCAACTCCGACTCCGGGGGCGCCGCCGTCAGCCCCGACGGGCGCTTTGTGGCTTTCACCTCCTTCGCCAACAACCTGGTCGTGGGCGACAAGAACGCCTCGGCGGACATCTTCCTGCGCGACCGCACCTGCGGCACCACCATCGTCGTGAGCGTGAGCACGGCCGGCATTCAGGCCAAGAGCCAGAGCCTCGCCCCTTGGGTGAGCGCGGTAGTGGGCAGCACTGTCTTCGTGGCTTACCGCTCCGACGCCGCCAACCTCGTGTCCGACG
>MEKM01000029.1:8293-13884 GCA_001766965.1 Acidobacteria bacterium RIFCSPHIGHO2_01_FULL_67_28
GACACCAACAATCTCCCCGACATTTTCGTCACCGCCCTCGATGTCTCCGCCTGCCCGCCCGTGGTCATCGACACCGCCCGGGTCAGCGTGGGGCTGGACAGCGCCGGCGACCCCATCCAGAGCAAAGGCTTGAGCAACCTGCCGGTCATCACCCCGGACGGCCGCTTCGTCGCCTATCACTCCCAGGGCGCCGGCCTGGTGGAAGGAGATGGCAACGGCGCGTTCGACATCTTCCTCACCGAGATTCAGTTCAGCGGCGGCGTGATTTCGGTGGTGCGCACGCAGCGGGTGAGCACCCGCAAGTCGACGGTGGGCGTGCAGTTGATGGTGAACCTGGGCGACACCCTCGCCGACATTTCCGGCAACAGGCTCATCGGCAATTCCACGCTCACCATGACCGTGGACGAGCACAAGGGCCGCGTGGCCAAGATCGTCGCCGGCACAGGCGTCGGCCAGGGCCGCCTGATCGAGTCCAACACCGCCACTACCCTGACCATGAGCTCGGGCTGGGCCATCAACCCCGACACCACCAGCGTTTTCCGCATCGCCACCCGCGAGCAGACAGCCGACATCTTCAGCGCCTCCACCATCGGCCACTCCGGCCTGGCCATGACCGCCGGCGAGCACGTGGGGCGGCAGGTGGACATCTTCAGCGGCACGGGGCACGGACAGAGGCAGCTCATCACCGCCAACGACGCCACCACCCTGACGGTCACGCCCGACTGGGACCCTGTTCCCGACGACACCAGCGTCTTCCGGGTCGTTGCCCTGGCCGACCACCCCGTGGATTTCGCCGACGAGCGCAACGTCGCCAGCTTCAACTTGGCCAGCGGCTTCAACGAGTTGAGCAGCCGCCGGCTCGAAATCATCTCCGGCACCGGCGCCGGCCAGGTGCGCACCATCCAGGTCAACGACCCTATGAGCTTCTTTGTGGATAGCGACTGGGACCCCATCCCCGACTCGACCAGCGTCTTCCGCATCTACGCCGAGGGGAGCGGCAGCAGCTTCCGGCCGCGCCTCACCCCCGACGCATCGCTGGTGGGCTTCCACTCCGACAACGTTTTGGCCAGCGAAGACGTCAACGTGGTGCCCGATATCTACCTCGCCGACCCGGCGACCGGGTTGACCTTCTTGCAGAGCATGGACGACGCCGGCACGGCAGCCAATGGGCCCAGCAACATCTCGGCGCTAAGCGGCGACGCCAACCTGGTCCTCTTCAACTCCAGCGCCACCAAACTGGTCGCCGATGACGACAACCTTGTCTCCGACCTGTTCCTGCACGACCGCACGGCCGGCACCACCGTCCGCGTCAGCCTGGCCGACGACGACAGCGAAGGGGATGGGTTCGTCGACGTCGCCGCCGGCTTGAGCGGCGGCGGCCGCCTGGTGGCCTTCTCCAGCCTGGCCTCCAACCTCGTCGCCGACGACCGCAACGACGCCCGCGACATCTTTCTCCGGGACCTCCTGGCTCCCTCCACCACGCGCTTGAGCCTGGGCATGGGCGGCATCAACCCGGACAGCGAAAGCTTCGACACGGCCATGAGCCTCGACGGCACCACCATCGCCTTCACCTCCGCGGCCTCGAACCTCGTGGCCAACGACACGGGCAAGACCTCCGACATCTTCCTCGTCACCACCGGCATCAGCGACCCGCCCATCATCGTCGTCTCCACGCTCCCGGCGCCGCGCCGGGGGACGCCCTATGCGGCCGCGCTCGCCGCGGTGGGCGGCACCCCGCCGCTCTTCTGGACGCTCACCGAAGGCGCCCTGCCGCCGGGCCTCTTCCTCGACCCGGGCACCGGCTCGATCTCCGGCCTGCCCCAGCGGGCGGGCTCCTACAGCTTTACCGTTTCGGTGATGGATTCCGACCGGCCCACCCGCCAGGCCAGCCGCACGCTGACCCTCGTGGTGAAGCCCTAGGGCTACGCGGCGCCCCGGCCCGCCAGGACCCGGGGGATGGTCTTCAGGAAGATTTTCAAGTCCAGCCAGAGCGACCAGGTGTCGATGTAGTCGAGGTCGAGCTGCATCCAGCGCTTGAAGCTCAAGCGGCTCCGTCCCTCCAGCGCCCAGAGGCACGTGAGCCCCGGGCGCATCCGCAGCCGCCGCCGCTGCCAGCGCTCGTACTTCTCCACTTCTTCCGGCAGGGGCGGCCGCGGCCCGACGAACGACATGTCCCCCTTCAAGATGTTCCAGAGCTGCGGCAGCTCATCCAGGCTGAACTTGCGCATCCAGCGGCCGAGCGGGGTGCAGCGCGGGTCGTTCATCATCTTGAAGACCGGCCCGTCGGCCTCGTTCAGGGCGGCGAGCTCTTCTTTGCGCAGGTCGGCGTCCGCGGTCATGGAGCGGAACTTGTAGAGGCTGAAGCGCCGGCCGCCCAGCCCGCAGCGCTCCTGGCGGAAAAGCGCCGGGCCGGCCGAGGTGAGCTTGATGAGCAGGGCCAGCAGCAGAAGCAGCGGCGAGAGCACCGCGAGCATCACCGTCGCCCCGAGGAAGTCCAGCACGCGCTTGACGAGCAGGTGCAGCTCGTCGGCCGGGGTCGTCGAGAAGGTCAGCAGCGGAATGTGGTAGAGGTGCTCCAGGTAAACTTGCGAGTAGAGGTGCGGAAAGACTTGCAGCTGCACCCGCGTGCGCACGCCCTCCTCTTCGCAGAGCAGCAGCAGCTCCTCCATCCGCTCGAGCTCTTCCCGGTTCACCGCGAAAACCACTTCGTCCACCACGTGCTCGCGCAAGAGCCGCGGGACATCCGCGAGCGCATAGACCGGCGCCCCGGCGTCCGTCGGCGGATCGTCGGCGCCCGTGGTCACCCAGCCCGCCAGCCGCAGCCCCGTCGGCCGGCTCTGGCCGATGAGCGCCGCCAGCTCCCGCGCCGGCGGCCCCGTGCCTATGAGCAGAATGTAGTGGGCATCGCCGAGGCGCGCTCGCAGCCGCGGGCCCCATTCGATGTAGGCCAGCCGCAGCCCGACCAGCAGGAGCCAGTCGAGTCCGACGAAGCCCGCGAGCAGCAGCCGGCTGACATAGAAGCCCTTGACGAAAAAAAGCCCGGCCGCCAGCACCAGCATCCCGGCCACAATTTGTTTCGTCGGGTCGAAGACCGCCTGGCGGCGTTCCCGCAGCTCTTGCGGGCGGTAGACTCCCAGCACGTAACCCACCGCCAGCCAGATGAGCACAATGGCGGCCAGCACCGGCAGGTAGCGCGCAAAGGGATAAAGCGGGCCCGCGGGCAAGGGCCAAGCCGGAAACCGCGGCGCCAGCTCCGGCAGCAGGACGCTGCGCACGAGGTAAGCGCTGACAAACGCCAGGACGGTCGCCGCGGCGTCCACGCAGGCGAACACCACGCTCACCACTCGTTGCCGCCGCGAAAACATCGGGGTTCCTTTTCCTCCGGCCTAACCGACCGATTGTAACAAAGAACGGCGACCCGCACGCCCGCCGCGGGGCACCAAGAACAAAAAGTGCTTGACACACCCCATTACCGCTTTAGATACTCCCGGCACCGCAGAGTATCGGGAGGTTCACCATGAGCCGTCATTTGGGCCGACCCGTTGCCGTCCTGCTTTGTTGCCTGTTGGCCAGTCCAGCGGTGTCTCTGAGCGCCGCCGAGCGGGCCGCCGTGCTGGGGCGCATCGTGGCGGCTCCTCCCGCCCAGGTGAACGGCGTCGCCTTGCCGGCGGATGCCACGCTGCTCGACGGCGACCGGCTCGCCACCGGCGCGCAGGGCTGGGCCCGCGTGCTGCTGGCCCGGGGCGAACAAATCCACCTCGCCGCCCAGAGTGACGCCCGCGCCGTGCGTCAGGGCGAGAACCTGACAGTCGAATTGAACCAGGGCCGTGTGACCCTGCGCACCAACGGGAGCGACCTGCGCGTGTGGAGCAACGGCTTGGAGATTACTCCTACCACCGACATCGCCGTCTGGGAAGTGGCGCGGCTCGGCGACAGCCTGACCCTGGTGGCGGCTCAGCGGGGCAGCGTCGAGGTGCGTTCCGCCAATCGTACGATTGAAGTGCTGCCCGGCCAGAGCTTCCAGGTGCAGACGCGGTTGCTGGACGACGCTGACCAAACCCCCGGGGGCGCGGGCTCCGGGGCCGGCATGAGCGCCAACGCCAAGCTGGCTCTGACCCTGGCCATCCTGGGCGGCTTGACCGCGGCCATCGCCATCCCGATCATTCTGGCCAACGACAACCAGGTGGTCAGCCCCAGCGTCCCGTAGCTGGCTTTCTGACGCGGCTTCTTCCCCTCGTCTTTCCGGCGAGGCTCATGTTTTCCGCCGCCGCGCCCCCACTCCACAGTAGAATCGTGGGTTTCCGCCCGGGCACGGGCGAGACACCATGAAGAGCGCAGATTTCCGCCGGCGGCTCGAGCAGGCGATCCTCGTCTGCGACGGCGCCATGGGTTCGCAGCTCTACGAGCTGCTCGGGCCGATGCGCTGCTTCGAGGAGACGAACCTCCAGCACGCGGAAGCGGTGCTGCGCATCCACCTCGCCTACATCCAGGCCGGAGCCCGCCTGATCGAAACCAACACCTTCGGCGCCAACCGCGCCAAGCTCGCCGCGCTCGGCCTCGCCGATCGCGTCGCCGCTTTCAACCAGAGCGCGGTCAAGATCGCTCGCGAGGCCCGCGAGGCCGCCGGCGTGGACGTTCTCATCGCTGGCTCCATCGGCCCGCTGGGGCCCGCCTGGCAGGTCGCCGAGCCCGACGCCGCCCAGACCGCCCGCAAGATCTTCCGCGAGCAGGCGGCGGCGCTCGAAGAGCGCGGCGTCGACCTCTTCATCCTTGAAACCTTTCCGAGCCTCCAGGAGCTCACCTGGGCCCTCGAGGCGGTTCGCAGCTTCTCGCAGTTGCCCGTAATCGCCCAGCTCGCCTACAGCGACGAAGGCAAGACGCTCGTGGGCGACGACCCCGCCGAGGCCACGCGCCGACTGCTCGAGCTCGGCGCCGACGTCGTCGGCGCCAACTGCAGCATCGGCCCGCAGGACATCCTCGGCGTCCTGCGCGCCATGGCCCAGGTGAACGGCGCGCGCCTCTCCGTCCAGCCCAATGCCGGCTTCCCCCACCGCATGGGCGACCGCGTCATCTATCCCAAGGCCACGCCCGACTACTTCGCCCAGTTCGCCCGCGAGGCCGCGGCGCTCGGCGCCTCCATCATCGGCGGCTGCTGCGGCACCACCCCCGAGCACATCCGCGCCATCGCGCAAGCTGTCAAAGAACTTTCCCCCAAGACCGCCCCGGCCCGTAAGGAGCGCCGGGCGGAGAGTGTGGCCGTTGCGGCGCCTCCACCGCCGGCGCCTAAGGCCGCCGAGCCGGTCTCGACCTTCTACCGCAAGCTCGAGGAGGGGAAGTTCGTGGTTTCGGTCGAGATCGACCCCCCCAAGGGCGTCAACCTCGACCGCATTCTCGAGTCGGTGAGCCGTTTCAAATCCTCCGGCCGCGTGGACGCGGTCGACATCAACAGCGGCGCCCTGGCCCGCGTGGGCATGGACGCCATCATGCTCGCCGGCGCCATCGAACAGGCCGGGATGGAAACCATCCCGCACCTCACCACGCGCGACCTGAACATCATCGGCCTGCAAGCCATCCTGCTCGGCGCCTGGTCC
>MEKM01000030.1:0-2275 GCA_001766965.1 Acidobacteria bacterium RIFCSPHIGHO2_01_FULL_67_28
GCTTCGAGAGCGACCAGGCCATGGCCTTGGCGTAGGCGACGCCGACCAAGAGCGACCCGATCAGTCCCGGCCCCTGCGTCACGGCGATGGCGTCCACCTCGCCGTACTGCAAGCCCGCCTGGGCGAAGGCTTCGCGCACCACCGGCACGATGCGCTCCAGATGGGCGCGGGCCGCCAGCTCCGGCACGACGCCGCCATACTTCGAGTGCAGGTCCACCTGCGAGCTGATGACGTTGGCCAGAACCCGCCGGCCGTCTTCCACCACGGCCGCCGCGGTTTCGTCGCAGCTTGACTCGATGCCCAGAATGCGCGCCATCACCCGCTCCAACCTTGCTATGGTAGCACGCCCGCCCGAACAAGCAGGTTCCTCGCCCGCGTCCGCGGGATCGGAATGACAAGGGGAGGAAACCCCGCGCCGGTTTGCTAGAATGACACCCATGAAGCGACGCGCCCGACTCGGGCAAGTGCGCAAGGCGGTGATTCCGGTGGCGGGGCTGGGGACGCGCTTCCTGCCCGCCACCAAAGCCATGCCGAAGGAGATGCTGACGCTGGTCGACAAGCCGCTCATCCAGTACGCGGTCGAAGAGGCGGTGGCAAGCGGCATCGAAGAAATCATCCTCATCACCGGCGAAGGGACGGACCCGATCGTCGAGCACTTCGCTCGCCAGCGGGGACTCGAGCGCGAGCTCAAGAAGCGCGGCAAGGCGGGGGAAGCCCGGCTGGTGGAGCGGCTGGGGCGGCTGGCGCGCGTGCGCACGGTGCGGCAGGCAGAGCCGCTCGGGCTCGGGCACGCGGTCGGCTGCGCGCGGCGGCTGGTGGGCCGGGAGCCGTTCGCCGTGCTGCTGCCCGACGACTTGATTGACGCCGCCCTCCCCTGCACGAAGCAACTGCTTGAAGTCCACGCTGCTTGCGGCGGCTCGGTGGTCGCCACCCAGCGCGTGGAAGGCCCGGCCCTCGAGCGCTTCGGGGTGATGCGGGTGGAGCCGGCGGCGGCGACGCGGAGGAAGTGGCGCCACCGGCTGTTCCGCGTGCGCGACCTGGTGGAAAAGCCTACGCTCGCTCGAGCGCCTTCGTCCTGGGTGGTGGTCGGCCGCTACATCCTCGAGCCCGAAGTCTTCGACTTCATCGCCGCAATCCGCCCGGGCAAAGGCGGCGAGATTCAATTAACCGATGCGCTGCGCATCGCCGCCCGCGAGCGCGCGGTCCACGCTCTGGCCTTCGGCGGCGTCCGGCACGATGCCGGCGACAAGCTCGGCTTCCTGCGCGCCACCCTGTACTACGCGCTCAAGCACCCCGAGCTCGGCTCCGCCTTCCGCGAAGCGCTGAAGTCCCTCAAGCTGTAGGCCGCTTCCGCTTCAGGCGGGAGCGGGCGGGCCCGCTTCAGGCGGGGCGGGCTTGCCGGTGGTCAGGTAGTGGAGCTTCTTGTAGACGACGCCCAGAGTATTGCGCAGCCCGTCCACGCCCTGTGTCTGGCGGGTGAGCCGTCCGGCGTCGACTTCCTCGTTGAGGGAATCCATCAACTGGGTGGTGCGCTGGATGCGGTGGGAAGTGAGGATGACGGTGGCGCGCTGGGCGTCGCTGAACTCATCCACCACCGAATTGAGCACGGCCCAGCAGGTGGAGCGCAGGTGGTCGACCGCCTGGCTCAAGCCTTCCAGCGTGTCTTGGGGCAGCTCGGCGTGGACCAGGAGGCGGGTGGCCTCCTGCATGTCGAGGGTCAGGCGCTTGAGGGATTCATTGAAGCGGGGCGGGATCTTGACCGGCCCGCGGGTTTCACGTTTCGCCACCGGACTCCTCCCGTGCGGCGCGCCCCCAGCGTCCGGGGACGCCCGAGTTTTCCTGCCAGGGTAGCGGCCCAGCCCCTGCGGAGGGCGTTCGGGCGAGGCTAATCTTTGTCGGCTGTCACGGAAGCCTTCTTCTTCGCTTCGGCCCCGGCGGGCGAGCCGCCGTCGGCCGCGCCCTCCTTCTTGTCAGGCGCAGAGGACTTGCGGGCGTAGTCGCTGACGGTCCAACCGCTGCCCTTGAACTGGAGCGCGGGCGCCGACAGCAGGCGGTGCGCCCGGCCGCTGCAGGCCGGGCAGGCGGCTTCGGCCGGGGCGGAGAACTTCTGGATCAGCTCGAAGCGCTTCCCGCAGCGCGCGCATTCGTATTCGTAGAGCGGCATCGGAGTTTCACTCGCCCAAGCCAGGACTGATTCTACCACAGCGCTCCCCGCGGCCGTCCGATTCCTGTTTGCCCGCGGCCGCGCGCGTGCTAGACTTCCGCGCGGGGAGAA
>MEKM01000030.1:2330-2855 GCA_001766965.1 Acidobacteria bacterium RIFCSPHIGHO2_01_FULL_67_28
AGACTTCCGCGCGGGGAGAAAGGCACGGATTACTTTCCGGCCCGGACCGCCATGGCCACACCGAGCGCCAGCTTTCCCGTCGCGCGCCGCACCCCGAACGGCGGCTGCCTGTACCTGGTGTCGACCCCCATCGGGAACCTGGAAGACATCACCCTGCGCGCCCTGCGCGTGCTCAAAGAAGTTGACCTCATCGCCTGCGAGGACACGCGCGAGACCGCCAAGCTCCTGAACCACTACGGCATCCACAAGCGCGCCTTGAGCTACCACGAGCACAACGAAGTGGTGCGGGCGGCGGAGATCGTGCTGGACCTGGAAGAAGGAGCGAAGGTGGCGCTGGTCGCGGACGCGGGCACGCCGGGCATCTCCGACCCGGGCGACCACTTGATCTCGCTCGCCATCCGGCACGGCATCCCCGTCGTCCCCGTGCCGGGGGCCACGGCCTTCGGGGCGGCGCTCATGGCCTCGGGGCTGCCGAGCGGGCACTTCCACTTCGTCGGCTTCTTGCCGCCGAAGCGCGTGGCGCGG
>MEKM01000030.1:2913-6854 GCA_001766965.1 Acidobacteria bacterium RIFCSPHIGHO2_01_FULL_67_28
CCGAGCCCGCCACGCTCGTCTTCTACGAAGCTCCGCACCGCATCGGAGAGGCGCTGGCCGACATGGCCGCGGCGTTCGGCGACCGCACCGCGGTGCTGGCCCGCGAAGTGACCAAGCTCCACGAAGAATTCCTGCGGGGGCGCCTCGAGCCGCTGGCGGCGGAATTGAAGCGGCGCCCGGTGAAGGGCGAAATCACCGTGCTGGTGGGCCCGCCGGACAAGGAAGGCGCGCGGCCGGCCCCGAAAGTTCGGGGCGTCTCCGTGCGCGCCCGGGTCGAGCGGCTGCAGAAGAAGGGGCTTTCTCTCAAGGCCGCGCTCAAAGTCGTCGCCCGCGAGCTCGGCCTTTCCCGCAGCGAAGCCTACCGCCGCCTCCAGGAAGAAAAAGCCCTGCAAGACTAACTTCCTCTCCACCGATTTTCGAGTTTCGTTTTTCGAGTTTCGCTGCTGTTAGGCGGTTTCAGGCATGTAAGTGCGCAGGCGCGGCCCGGTGAAGAGGACGCCCACTTCCCACTGGCCGTCCGGCTTGGGGATGATGCGGCGGATTTCGCCGGTGGTCTCGAAGTCGGCCTGGGCGCCGCCTTCGCGCCCGAGCGGCCGGCGGGGGATGATGAGCGCGAGCGGCTGGCCCATGCCCAGCTCGCGCGTGGTGATGAAACTGGCGCCGTCGCGGCTGACGTTGTAGCTCGAGGTGGTGTCTTCGAAGGCGTGGCCGTGGACGTCGTGGCCGCGCACGAGCATGGGCAGGGTCACGGTGATGCGGCGGCTGGTGCGCCGCTCCGCCCAATCGATCTTTTGCCCCTGTGCCATCCTCGCCCCTAGTCGGCCACCGCCGCCACCGTCTCGCCCGTTCCCGGAACGGCCGTACCGCATTGTGCAAAGAAAGCCTGCACGCGGTCAAGCACTTCTGCGGGCGTCCGGGCCTCATACACGGCTTTGCGCAGCCCGGCGCCGCCCGCGACCCCGTGGGTGAAGCGGCTCAAGAACTGCTTCATCTTGCCGAGCGCCTCCGGGTCATTGGATGCCAGCAGCCGCCGGAAGAATTCCACCAGCAGGCGGTGGCGGTCCTCCGCCGTCGGCTCCCCGTAGCGGCCGGTCGCGAAGTAGTCGGCCATCTGCCGGAAGATCCAGGGGTTCGAGGCGGCGGCGCGGCCGATCATGACGGCGTCGCAGCCGGTTTCGCGGAACATCCGCTCGGCGTCTTCGGGCCGCTCGATGTCGCCGTTGCCGATGACGGGAATCTTCACGCTGGCTTTCAGCTCGGCGATGAGCCGCCAGTCAGCCCGGCCGGCGTAGCCCTGGAGGCGGGTGCGCGGGTGCAGGGCGATGGCCTCGACCCCGCACTCCTCGGCCAGCCGGCCGACCTCGCGCGCCACGATCGTGTTCTCGTCCCAGCCGGCGCGGAGCTTGATGGTGAGGGGGATCGAGACCGCGGCGCGCACGCGGCGCAGGATTTTTTCCAGCAGCGGCAGGTCGCGCAGCAGCCCCGAGCCGCCGCATTTGACCACTTTCTTCGCCGGGCAGCCCAGGTTCAAATCCACCAGGTCGAACCCGAGCGACTCAACCAGCGCGGCGGCTTCGGCGAGCGTGTCGGGGTTCGCGCCGAACAGTTGCGCGCCGATGGGGCGCTCGTCCTCGGTGAAGTAGAGGTAGCGGCGTGCTCGCCCTGAAGGCTTTCCCTGAAGGGTCCGCGAGTTAGTCTTGGAGAGGCCGTCGGCGCTGGTGAACTCGGTCAGCAGCAGCCCGCAGCCGCCTTGCTCGCGGATGAGCCGGCGGAAGACGTTGTCGGTGACGCCGGCCATGGGCGCCAGCACCGCCGCCGGCTGAATCACCCGGTCGCGGATACGAAACTCTTTGTAGCGTTCAACCATGGAATTGCTGGCCCGGGAAGGCTTCTCTATTCTGCCCGAAAGCCCTTATCGGCGCAACCGTGCCTGCCAGCTCTAGGCCTGGAGAATCGCACAACCTCCGGCTTTCCTCGCGAGATTTCGAGGGTATGTCGCCCTCTATCGCCTTTCCATTCAACGACTTCACCTATCGCCCCCCCCCCGGGGGGGGTTCGGCATCTTGTTGATGGCGAAACATTTAGTCGGTGAGATTTCCCGCTCCTCGCCCCACCCCCCTCATAACAAACGGCCTACAGGGTGAGGCGTTGCCGATTTTCGATTTTCGAGTTTCGATTTTCGTTTTCCAACTCCGGCGAAACCTTGAATACACCTCGCGCCTGCCATCTTCTCCCATACCCGAACTCGGCTCCCTTTGTCTACGGTTTCTGCGGTTTTTGCGGTTTTTGCGTACGTTTATTTTCGCGAGTGCGTTTTTGAGCCCAAAAACGCTCTCCCCAAATCCGCAAAATCCGCGAAATCCGCACGGTCATGTCTTGGGTAGGGCCGGACCTTGGGTCCGGCCGCGGCGGGGGGCAAGCTCCCGCCCTACCCAAGAACTCCGCTCGGAATGACACGTGGGGCGACGAAGCGGTTTTGGCCGGTCGACGGGGCGGGGCAGACAAGAGTGTCTGCCCCACTGAAGGATTCTATTTCTCTCTTGGTGGCGCAGACACTCCTGTCTGCGCGGAAAAAGTCCGACGAGGAACGCACAAACCGCGTTCCTCGCCGCTCCCTGATTCCTTCGCTTGTCATCCTAAGCGAAGGATCTCAATCGCTGCCGGTCGCTTCGATTGAGATTCCTCGCCCCCAGGGGAATCAAGGGCTCGGAATGACAATGCAGGGGGTAGCGGCGACGAAGGCAACGTTTGCCTTCGTCGTCGGCCTTTGCCTAGAGCAGGCTGGTGTCGAGGCGGGCTTGGCCCTTCGCGGGACGCCCAGGGCGGGTAGCAGTCCGGGGCCGCACCGGCGGGGACGCCGGTGCCACCGGACGGGAGCGCCGGACTTCATTCACCGGCGCGCCTTCGAGATACCCCCGCAGCGACTGCCGCGAGCCGTCAAAAAAATGCTCGACCAGCGCGCCGACCGCCTGCGCCCGCGCTTCGGACTTGGGATAAACAGCCGTGTAGCGGTGGGCCTTGCCCTGCTTGCGGCGGGCCACCGCGCCCTTGCGCGAGAGCCGGTCCATGATGGTCTCGACCGTCGTGTAGGCGAGCGGGCGATGGTCGGCGGCGAGCTGCTCGCGGATCTCGCGGACGCTGGCCTCGCCCTGCTCCCAGACCACTTTCATGCATTCGAGCTCGAGCGGCGGCAGCTCGTAGATGGTCTTGCGCGGGGCGTAGGGTCGCTTCTCCCGAGGCTTCGGGATGCCGGCAGCGGTCATTTCTTTTTCTTATCGGGCTTGCCCGCTTCGGGCGCGAAGAGTGTCCCCGGTCCGGGTGTGCCGCCGGGTTTCTCCGGTTCGAAGGCGCTGGTGGCGAACTTCTCTTTGCGCAGCAGGGGCCGGTCGAGCGAGCGGTTCCAGTCGGTCCAGTCGCCCTCGCGCCCTTCGGCGTCGGCGGTGCGGAGGCTCGCGCGGATGGCTTCCATCTTGGAGTCAAGGTCGTCGAGGTAGTGGAGCAGGACGGCTTCGGTGAAGCGCGGGGTGACGGGCGAGCCGAACTCCAGCCGCCCGTGGTGGCTCAAGAGCATGTGCTGGACGAGCGCGCGCAGGTCGGCCGGGGTGGCGAGCGCGTCCATCTTGCGGTTGAGCAGCTCGAGCGCGATGGCGATGTGCCCCAGCAGGTTCCCCCGCGTCGTGTAGTCAAGCGAGCGCTCGTAGCTCAACTCGTAGACCTTGCCGACGTCGTGCAGCACCGCCCCGGTGAGGAGCAGGTCGAGGTCAACCTCAGGGTAGTTCTGCGCCGCCAGGCGGCACAGCCGGCAGAGCGAGACGACGTGCTCGACCAGGCCGCCCCGGTAGGCATGGTGGAGCGTCTTCGCCCCCGGCGCCTGCTTCAGCCGCTCCTTGATCTCTTCGTCTTCGAGCACGGCCCCGAGCAGCGCCTTCAGGTGGGGGTTG
>MEKM01000031.1:0-2053 GCA_001766965.1 Acidobacteria bacterium RIFCSPHIGHO2_01_FULL_67_28
GGGGTTGCGACACGGCTGCCTCGACTGCGCTCGGGACAAGTAAAGCCGTGCCCTGCCTAAATGCGAAGCTCGGGACGGAAGGGCGCCCAACGCCCTGCCCGCGCCCCGCCGGGAAAAATCCGCCGGTGGGCTAGTCGAGCTCAAGCGGAGCGAGCAGCTCTTCCACGTTCTCGGGGGTGACCTCGATGGCGAGTCGCCCGGCTTCGAGCTCCGCCATTTCGTCGAAGGCGGCGAACAGGCGCATCTTGGCGGCGGCGTACTCCTCGGTGCCGTTCAGGGGCCGCCCGTGGGTCTGGGCCCAGCGCTCCCGGGCGTCGCGCCGGAGGAACACGGGGACGAGAAAGGTGTGCTTGCGGTCGCGGGAAACCGCGTAGACGTACTCCGTCCCCTCGCGGCCGGCTCGTTGCTGCTGCGGGCGCACCTCTTCAAAGTGGTACTGGTAGACGTAGCCGGTCGCGGCCGAGTAGCTCTTGATGCGGCGGACCGTCACTCGCAGAACCCCGCTCGCGATTATTGGAGCTGAGTCAGGCGGTGTCAAGGCGGCGCGGGCCTTGTGCTAGGATAGCGGGCCAATGACCACGGCTCTCGTCATTCTCTTTGTCGGGCTCCTCGTATTCCTGGCTCACTTTCTTACCGCTCTCTTCGAGAAGACCCGCGTCCCGGATGTGTTACCGCTGGTGGCTCTGGGGGTACTCATCGGTCCGGTCGCGAAACTGGTGACGCCGGAGGCCTTTGGCCAGGTCGGGCCGGTTTTTACTACGGTGGCCCTGGTCATCATCCTTTTTGAAAGCGGGTTGGGGTTGGAGGTCGCCTCCTTGCGCGAGGCGATGTCCAGGATGCTGCGACTCACGGTCTTGAATTTCATCGTAACCATGTTATCGATGGGGCTGCTGGCCTACGCCTGGTGGGGCCTCCCGCCATTGCCGGCCCTAGCACTGGGAGCCATCGTGGGCGGGACCTCTTCGGCGGTGGTGATCCCGCTGGTGAACAAGCTGCACTTGCAGGATATCTCTCGCACGGTTTTGGTGCTCGAATCCACGTTCAGCGACGTTCTTTGCATTGTCGTCACCCTGGGGATCCTCCAGGCCATCCAGTTTCACGAGTTGCGCGTGGGTCTGATGGTGGGCCAGATGCTTGCCTCATTCTTGATGGCGACTCTGGTGGGCGGGATCGGGGGGATGATCTGGTCGGCGGCGCTCGACAAGATCCGCGGGCTCCAAAACAGCATTTTCACTACGCCCGCCTTCGTCTTCGTCCTTTTCGGCATCACGGAACTGCTGGGCTACAGCGGCGCGATTGCGTCGCTGGCCTTCGGCGTGACGATCGGGAATGCGGGCAGCTTGCCCTCTCTGTGGAGTCGTCGACCGAAGGGCATCCGCCCCGTACGCTTGAACGAAACCGAGCGCTCTTTCTTTGCCGAACTTGTCTTCATAATCAAAACTTTCTTCTTTGTCTACATCGGGTTGTCGATCCGCCTCACCGACTGGCGGCTGGTGCTCACCGGCCTGGGGCTGACCATCTTCGTCTTCATTCTCCGCCTCCCCGTGGTACGCCTTTCCGTGGACAGGCAGATCTCCCGGTTGGATGCTTCGCTGATGGCGGTCATGGTTCCCAAAGGGCTGGCGGCCGCGCTGTTAGCCTCTCTCCCGGCTCAGCAAGGAATGGCCGAGGGAGCTCTGATTCAAGACATCACGTATGCCATGATTCTTTTCAGCATTGCCGGAACGGCCATCCTGTCATTCTGGTTGGAGAAAAGCGGCCTGCCGCAACCCTACCGGCTTGTTTTTTCAGACTATGCCGTGGAACCGAAGAAGGCGGAGAGCTCCGCCGGAAGCTGATTCTTCCATGGCCAAGGAGATGTTGCCTGGATAGTGGTTTGACCGTGGAAGGGGGTTAACGCGGGTGGAATCTCATTCGGTCCAGATTCTGACTCAAATCTTCCTGATGTTCGCCGCCGCCAAGGTGCTGGCGGTGGTGGGCGAGCGCGTCAAGGTCCCCACTGTCATCTCGGAAATCGTCGCTGGCATCCTCATCGGGCCGCACCTGCTCCGGC